>JAUUNJ010000204.1 GCA_030844625.1 Roseburia sp.
GAAGAATTGGTATATACGAAATGGCTGGATTATGATAAAATACAGGGGTTAGTTCTTAGAAATCGACAAAAAGGTGACTATATTGTTATTGATGATAAGGGAAAACGAAAGAAATTAAAAGATTACTTTATTAACGAAAAAATTCCGCGGGATGAAAGAGACCAGATATTATTGCTTGCAGATGGAAGCCATGTAGTATGGATTGTAGGATACAGAATTAGTTCATATTACAAAGTTACGGAATCTACATCACAGATAATTAAACTTATTTATAAACAATAAACTTATGATGAGGAGTTTGAAATGAAAGATAAAATTAGTCAGATGATCAGTGAAGAAGATATTGACAGGAGAGTACGTGAGATTGCGGCTCAGATTAGTAATGATTATGCGGGCAAAGAAATAAGGCTTATATGTATACTGAAAGGAAGTGTGTTTTATACATGCGAACTTGCCAAGAGAATAACAGTTCCCGTAACACTGGATTTTATGAGTGTTTCCAGTTATGGAAGCAAAACGGTCAGTTCGGGAGACATTAATATTAAAAAAGATCTGGATGAAAGTATAGAGGGGCTTGATGTCATTGTTGTAGAGGATATTATTGATTCAGGAAATACATTAAGCCGTTTGCTTCCATTGTTGAAAGAGAGAAAACCAGCCAGCATAAAGACTACAACACTGCTTGATAAGCCTGACAGAAGAGAGGCAGAAGTGAATGTAGATTATGTTGGATTTGAAATAGAGGATAAATTCGTGGTAGGATATGGACTCGACTACGATCAGAGTTACAGGGATCTGCCATTCATCGGAGTGGTCGAACTGTAATATATTCCATTTAAGGAGGACGTTTTGAATAATACAGGGAAAAACAGATTTTCACGAATATATGTTGCTGTTGTGGCAGCAGTTATACTTTTACTGTTGTATTATGTAAGTGGAAATTTTAATGCAAGTGATTACAAATACAGTAATTTTATTAAAGATTTAAAAGAAGGCAAGGTAAGTGAACTTACCATTAATCAGAACAAGGAAGTTCCAACGGGAAAACTGGTTATTAAATTTAAAGATAAGACCAGTAAAGTGGTTTATGTAACAGATGTAAACAAAGTTATTGATGACGTAAACGAAATTAACGAGAGTGAAGGGCTGAATATTGAACCGAATATTCCGGATGTGAGCAGGGACAGCATTTTTCTTACTACTATTTTGCCGATGATTTTTTTAGGCATTGTAGTAGTGGTTGTACTTATGATGATGAATGCCAATGCAGGCGGCGGTTCGGGAAAGATGGCGAACTTCGGAAAGAGCCGTGCAAAACTGGTTGTGGAAGTTAAGAACATGGACTTCTCTAAAGTAGCAGGTCTTAAGGAAGAAAAGGAAGAGCTGGAAGAGATCGTAGATTTCCTTAGAAATCCTAAAAAGTATATTCAGTTGGGAGCAAGAATTCCAAAGGGAGTGTTGTTAGAAGGACCTCCGGGAACCGGTAAAACACTGCTTGCAAAGGCTACGGCAGGTGAAGCGGGAGTTCCGTTCTTTACGATTTCCGGTTCCGATTTTGTGGAAATGTTCGTAGGTGTAGGCGCTTCCCGTGTGAGAGATCTGTTCGCGGAAGCAAAAAAGAATGCACCGTGTATTATATTTATTGATGAGATTGATGCAGTTGCCAGACGAAGAGGAACCGGCATGGGCGGTGGACATGATGAACGTGAACAGACCCTGAACCAGATGCTTGTAGAAATGGATGGATTTGGTGTTAATGAAGGCATTATTGTAATGGCTGCAACAAACCGTGTGGATATTCTTGATCCGGCAATTTTAAGACCGGGACGTTTTGACAGAAAGGTTCTGGTTGGAAGACCTGATGTTAAGGGGAGAAAAGAAATTCTTGAAGTCCATGCAAAGAATAAGCCAATAGGGGATGATGTGGATCTTCAACAGATTGCCCAGATTACAGCGGGATTTACAGGGGCTGATCTTGAGAATCTGCTGAATGAGGCTTCCATTCTTGCTGCAAAGGCAGGAAAGGCATACCTTACTCAGGATGAAATTAACAAGGCAATGATTAAGGTAGGCATTGGAAAAGAAAAGAAGAGTAAAATCATATCTGAAAAGGAAAAACGTATTACCGCTTATCATGAGTCAGGACACGCAATTTTATTCCATGTACTGCCGGATGTGGGACCGGTCCATACTGTATCGGTTATTCCTACAGGTGCAGGTGCGGCAGGATATACAATGCCATTGCCGTCTAAGGATGAGATGTTCCTGACGAAAGGAAAAATGCTTCAGGAAATTATGGTCAGCCTTGGAGGACGTATTGCGGAGGAACTGATTCTGGATGATATTACAACCGGTGCATCACAGGATATTAAACAGGCAACAGCCGCAGCGAAAGCCATGGTTACAAAATATGGTTTTTCAGATAAACTGGGACTTATTAATTATGATGACGATTCTGATGATGTGTTTATTGGAAGAGACTTGGCACATTCAAAGGGATATGGTGAAAGCACGGCATCAGCTATTGACAAGGAAGTTAAGGATATTGTGGATGATTGCTACAAAAAAGCGAAGCAGATTATTGAAGATCATATGGAACAGCTTCATGCCAGTGCCAAATTGTTAATGGAAAAGGAAAAAATCGGGCAGGCAGAGTTTGAAAACTTATTTGAAACCAGAGCAGAAAATCCGGGTTCTGCAGAGGAAAATGTGGAGATATAGGAATATAATAATTTAAACGCAAGAAAATAAATAGAAGGATTGAAAATGAATAGACAAAAGGATGCCTTGTTTCATGATGGAACAAGTCAGTTTTGCAAATTTAACGAAGATTCAAAAACGTATACATTTATTTTAAGAACGGCTGCGGGAACCGTAACTCAGGCGTACATCTGTATTGATGATACAGAAATTGAAATGCGGTGTACACGTACAGAGAGAAGTTTTGACTATTATGAAATAAATATGGCTTTGGGATCTGAAATGATCAGATATCATTTTAGAATTACAGACGGACATACTCAGATTTATTATAATATGTTTGGTGCAAGTGAATACTGCTCTGATGAGTGGGAGTTTGAGTTTACACCCGGATTTGTTACGCCTGATTGGGCAAAGGGTGCAGTAATGTATCAGATTATGGTGGATCGATTCTGTAACGGTGACAGGACCAATGATGTATATTCAGATGAGTATGCATATATTGGAAAAGGCGTTACGAAGGTTGATAATTGGAGTGAGCCGCCGGCAGTAGATGGCACAAGACAGTTTTATGGTGGCGATTTACAGGGAGTCATTGACAAAATGGAGTATTTATCAAAATTAGGTATTGAAGTCATTTATTTTAACCCTATTTTTGTGTCGCCGTCTAACCATAAATATGATGTACAGGATTATGATTATATAGATCCTCATATAGGTAAAATTGTCAAAGATGGTGGAGAGTTACTTAAAAATGGTGACCTAAATAACCAGCATGCAGAGAGATACAAAATGAGAACCACTGATAAAATTAATCTGGAAGCCAGCAATCAATTGTTTATTGAAATGGTGGAGAAAGCACATGAATATGGTATAAAGATAATCATTGACGGTGTGTTTAATCATTGTGGTTCCTTTAATAAATGGATGGACAAGGAAAAATTATATAGTGGTAATGATGAATATGAACCGGGAGCTTTTGAAACAAAGGACAGCCCGTATAATTCATATTTTAAGTTTTTCGATGAAAGTTGGCCGGATAACAATAATTTTGACGGCTGGTGGGGCTTTGATACATTGCCTAAACTTAATTATGAGGGAAGTGAAGAACTGTGCCGGTATATTATTGACATAGGTAAAAAATGGGTTTCACCGCCGTATAATGTGGATGGATGGAGATTAGATGTGGCGGCAGATTTATCTCACAGTCAGGAGTTTAACCATAATTTCTGGAAAAGATTCAGGTCTGCCGTAAAAGAAGCAAATCCCAATGCAATTATAATGGCAGAACATTACGGTGACGCCCATTCCTGGCTTGAAGGGGATGAGTGGGATACTGTAATGAATTATGATGGATTTATGGATCCGGTCACATGGTTCCTTACAGGCGTGGATAAACATTCAGATAATTCTAATCCTGAAATGAGAGGGGATTCCGGTATCTTTAACAGGACCATGCAGTATCAGATGTCCAGAATGCAGAACCAGTCATTACTTGTGGCAATGAATGAGCTGTCCAATCATGATCATTCAAGATTTATGACAAGAACAAATAAGATGGTGGGAAGAGTTGGGACGGCAGGAACCAGTGCGGCAAGTGAAAATATTGACAAAGCAATTTTCAAGCAGGGTGTAATTATGCAGATGACTCTTCCTGGAGCACCAACCCTATATTATGGAGATGAAGCCGGTGTGTGCGGATGGACAGATCCGGATAACCGTAGAACATATCCATGGGGAAAAGAGGATCTGGAACTTTTAGAGTTTTACAGGGAGGCAATCGGTATTCACAAACAGAACCAGGTGTTAAAAACAGGTTCATATCAGCCCTTGTCTAGCGATAAAGACTTTTTGAGTTATGGACGTTTTGATGAAAGCAGCGCAGCGTTTGCAGCAGTTAATACATCGATGAATGATATGGTAGTTATGATACCTACATGGATGCTGGGCTTGGAAGATGGACAGAATTTTGAAAGGCTTATAGAGACTACAAGAGAGTTCTATAATTGCGGAAGAATAAAGATAGAACAGGAAAATGGATGTGTGAAAATAAATGTAAGAGCCGGCAGTGCTGTCATCTATAGAACCATATAAGCGTGTATATTAGATTTTGAAAAATAATATTTAAAATATAGTAAAATAAAAGAAACGCAAAAGAATATAATCTAATGCGTTTCTTTTATTTTTAAATATACTTATTAGTTAGCCTCTGAAAATTTTTTCTTTGATACTAATGCTACGCCAGCCGCTGTGATAACTGCAACAAACGCTCCTGCTAAATCAACGCCAGTTTTTGGTGATGTATTTGAAGAGTTTCCACCGCCACCGCCATTACCCGGTTTAGATGTTTCTGCTTCTGTTGGTAATACACTTGGTGTAGGGCTGCTCTTTGCAAAACAAGTAACAGAGAACGCAAAGATTAGTAACATAGTAGCTAATAAAGTAAATAATCTCTTTTTCATTGATGATACCTCCCATCTAAATTTATAGATACTCTAATTAATTATACAATAATAAGCAGAAAAAGCAAATGTTTTTTTCAAATTAAGAGAATTTAGTCTACTTGAATATAAAATATACTAAGTACGGTCTCAAAAAGTTTTGTCCGGTTAATCTTAAATTCTGCAAATTCATCATCTGCAACATCCAGATATTTACCGGAGGTAGTTACCAGTTCCAGCCCTGAATAATTAAATGCA
>JAUUNJ010000205.1 GCA_030844625.1 Roseburia sp.
AAAAAGCGTTGGTCTTGACATATAAATCCTAATATTATCCATAGTAAAAATGATTCTAAGCACATTCGGACCGCATTCTTCAACATTTACCACCTTATCGGGATGCTTCACAATATTAAGTAAGGTCTTGCAGCCTGATGATAAATTTCGGATCGTACCTAAGCCATATTTTGTTTCTATATGCTTGTCTGGTGTCAATTTCGCCTCATCCACTTGTTGAATCAAATCAATTTCTTTTTGTGACATATCTTCATTTCCTGTATTCAGGTTGAAGTACAAGTCATTGTAAAAAATCCAGTCTTTTGAATCTTTCCTCTCCGTATATATATCTATCATTCAATGTTCTCCTTCTGCAATATATGTTTAGCATCTGATTTTCCATATCTTACTTGGATAAGGCTTTGAATCAAATTTTCATATAGATATATTCCAATATACCACACATAAATAAATGACCCCAGAAGATCTCTTAAAATCTCCTGGAGCCTTCTTCATTTACTATTGAAAAATAAATCCTTCTATATTTTATTTTTTTGAAAATTATTCAAACTCAATATCTGAAACTATATCTAGTAATTTTATCATATTTTTAAAGCTACATGTTGTATCTTATATCCGATATTTCCACGTATTCTTTTGTGTTTTAGAGGAAAATGCTGACATTTTCATGACATTGTCCTCAAAAATGATTATAGCACAAGAGCAATAGGAAAGACAGTGGCATTTTGAATATTTTACCTTCCTATAATTTCAAGCCCCAAATCATTGATTTTTGGACTTTTTCTTTAAACAGTTACCTCATAACAAGCTTTCTTTATCCACTTCCGTAAAGAAGTATTCTAATGTGCCCACAAACACTTCTTGCTCGAACAATTCTTTTATTTGTTCCCGATTCATCCAAGCAACCTGTGCAACTTCATCCGTTGTAGCATTACCCAAATCAACTTCTCCGTCATATTCAAACAGCCAAACGTCCATAATATCATTAAAGATTTTTCCCTCAATGATTTTTCGTGTCTTTGTAAAAAGAACCTGTCCATTTTCCGGCATTAAATCAACTCCAACCTCTTCCTTTGCCTCTCGAATTGCTCCTAATAAACTATCCTCACCTTTTACAACCGAACCGCCTACACATTCCCACATCAAAGGATATGTCGGTCTGTTTGCAGAACGCTGCGAGATAAGGTACTCGCCCTTGGAATTACGAATCCACACATGCACCACCAGATGGTATCCGTCTATCGGTAACTGTTCTCCTCTGATATGATCTTTTCCCAGAAGTTCTCGGTTCTCACTATACAAATCCCATATTTCTGCATCCGGCACATACTCCACAATATCCCCAAAATCTGCATGTAAGGTTTTACAGATTTTGCTAAGAATTGTAAGGCTCACCTCTTCATCACGGCGAAGCTTTGTCATTGTGTTAGGAGCGATTTCTGCCTTTTTACGCAAATCTGATTTACTCATTTTTTTATCAACTAATAGTTTCCATAATTTATTGTATGATACCGCCATAACAATGTCTCCATTCACCTTCAATAATTATCAATTTCCTACCTGCAATCCATTATCTGTTTCATTAACTCTGAATAGTCCATTAAATTCATTCTACTTTTTATCGTCTGTTGAAATCTACGAGCATCCTTTGAGAAATATGAGTTAGTTACCATTATTCCTGCTGTAACCCTGTCCGCTTCAACAGTTCCATATAGTTGTCTAACAAGTCCAACATTCACAGGATGCTTAGGCGCTTTCTTTTTACATTCAGCATAAATCACCAAATCGCCTAACACTGAATTATTAAGAACAATCAAATCCTTACCACCATCTCTTGTCTGTTTCGTAAGTTGCACATTATATCCTTTTCTTTCAAACAATTCACAAACCAGTTCCTCAAACTGTCTAGGAGTAATTTCTTGAAGTATTTCTGGTCTTAATGCAACTTTATCCACAAGCGAATGCGTTACTACCTTTATATCATTTTTTATTTCGTCTGGTACTCTAATAATTTTTCGTTCTGGAACAACTATCTCTGGATGTTGTAGAGATACACCTCCTTTATATGTATATATTTGATGTATATCCTTTTCAAAATCAAGAAAATATTCGTTAAGCCCCTCGCCCTTTAGTTTTGTATGAAGCTTTTCAGCTATCGTTCTAGGCGTTAAATTTTGCTTATCAAGTTCTTTAAAAATACCTTCTACAATACTGTCACTCGAGATACGGGCACCAAGATAATCACTAATAAACAATAATATCTGTTTATCTGTTAATAGCTTTAACCTTATTTCATAATCAAAATTTATATCAAACTTATTTTCTCTAGCAGTGCATATATAACACCCTCTAGCATTTTTAATGTTCTCTACCATTTGTTGTTTATATCTATATATTTCGTCCAAACCATCCACTAAACAAACAACATCTGTAAAATCAGATGAATGTTTCCATATTTTATTTCCCATCTGTGAAAAAACCATCGTTTCATACCAGATTTTTCTTCCTTGTTCCTCTAATATCTTTCCAATTATATTTAACAAAAAAGTTTTACCACTTCCTGCCGCACCTGTTATCAAGATTTTGCCATATGGTTTCATCCTGACAACATCTAAAAGTTTCTGTAACTCGTCCCTTCTTATAATCTCCATACACAGCTTTCCTTTCGTTACCCAACCGACTTATCTAGCATCTCTACAATCTTTTCTCTTTCGCCACTACCATTAGTCATAAATCTCAGTAATGGAATTTCATACAACTCCATAATATGATTTTTCAACAAATCTCTTGAAGCCTGAACAGTATCCTCTTTATGGTATTCATATCCGTCAACCTCAATCGCCAACACAGGCTTTTTACCAATTCTGTTATAAATCAGAAAATCTAAATGTGTTGCTGGATTCATTGCATACTGACATTCCTTCTCATTTAATAGTTCTGGATTCTTAATCAACATATTCAACGGAAAATGACAAACAACATCCAAGCTTGAATACTTGTTAGCGGAGATAATGTCCTCTATCAATGAATACATCAGGTTTTCCGAATCATATTCTGATACTTTTTTGTGCTTCTGCAAATATACCCTTCTTTCCTCAGTATACTGCTTGTAAAGGTAATCAAAAATCGAATAAATCTTGCTTTCAGTAACCTCAAAATTATTATACTGAATATAATCAATCAAATCTGTTATATTGTGCTCTTTTGATTGCACATTTCCAGTTACAACCAACATCAATTTCTTTTTGGCTCTTGATACAGCAACATTGATTAAATACGGATCATCTGCAAAATCAGATATCTCATCATCCACAGTAGATATAATAATATTCTCTTTTTCCTTACCCTGGAACTTATGCACCGTAGCCGCATCAATATCTGTAATCTCCTTGCTTAATGCTTCTACCTGATTTTTGTACGGTGCAATAATTCCGGTTTCTTCCGGATTTGAAACATATTTGGGTATAATCTCATTTTTAATAACATCTATCTGGCGCTGACTATAATGGTTACGTTCATGATTTCCCGCTACCGTTTTTACTACCGATAAAACATCCTCTTCACCCTTATCCGTTGTCATAATAATCAATTCACCACGATAGAATTTCTGGTTACAGAAATTTATTATTTTTGGGTGACACCTATAATGTTCCCGTAACAATGTTTGTGTTACATTAGGCATAACATCCAAAATGGATTGCAGAAAACTGTTTGTATACTGATATCCTTCACTCACATTAAAACTGTCAAATATAGCTTTTGCTTTTGCCTTTATATCATCTGTAACAACATTAGGAAGTTGCTTGGTATCACCCACAATAACAACATTCCTTGCACAGGACAATGCCAACGCACCAGTTGCAATATCTACCTGTGATGCCTCATCCATGATAAGGTAATCATACACCACATCTGAATTCAGGCTGTTTCTTGATGAAAATGTTGTACTTAATATAACCGGATACTCAGCCATTACATCGTATGATTCCTTCCACAAATTATCTTCACTAAAAGTTTTCCTACTACTGTTACCTTCATATTTCCTTGCCAGTTTGTCTTTTAGGACAACCATTGACTGATTGCATAAATCCTCAAGCAAATTCTTATTAACACTATTTAAATACTTTTCAATATCTGCAATTTCCGCAGACAACTCCGCCTGCTTCGCACGATAATACATTGCCTGAAAGGTTGTAATTATCTTTGAAATATCCTGCTTATAAATGCTCCAATCGGTTACTCCATATTTAAATAAGGC
The DNA here is from genome assembly GCA_030844625.1 of Roseburia sp. Classification (GTDB taxonomy): domain Bacteria; phylum Bacillota; class Clostridia; order Lachnospirales; family Lachnospiraceae; genus Eubacterium_G. Next base: position 4,259 of record JAUUNJ010000205.1, read on the forward strand.
TTTTATCTTAAACCAAAATCCTATTGACGTTTTCTCTTCTGAAATCGACTGGCACTCCTGCCACAATACCATCCATTGCTTTGAAGATAATTTTTTCTTGAACTTAATACTATCTGTATGAACATCTGATTCTTTAACATATTGATTGAAATATTCCTGTTCAGTAACCAACTGTGAAAGTTCCTGCCTTAAACACGCTAATTTTTCCTGCTTAGCAAAAACACTTTTTAACTGACTGGATTGCTCTGCTATTTTCTTCTGCAAAACACTTGGATCTTCTCCCGTTTTCCACGACGAAAAGTCGGGATAAGCAGCGTCCTGATGCTCAACAAATAATTTCTTATTTTTAGAACTTCCTAATGTCGCAGCAATAAAACCTAAATTGTATTTTGGAGAAGATAATTTTTCATATACGTTTTCCGTTGCCGAATTATTATTGGATACTATCTGTACCGTTTTCCCTTGCATTAATATATTGGCAATAATATTCAATATCGTCTGTGTCTTTCCTGTTCCTGGAGGTCCCTGTATAACACTAATCTGATTCTCCATGGCATTTTTTACAGCCTTATACTGACTGTTATTGCATCCAAATGGGAAAATCGGAATGTATTCCCGTCCTATTCTTTTTCCTTGCAATGATGATGGATTCAAATACTTTGCTAAAGCTACATCACTACCCACAAAAGAAATCTTGTCAAACCTCTTAGACAATAATTTTTCACCAGTTTCTTCATTCCTAATATTACTCAAACCTGCAATTTGCTTTATATATTCAAATACATTTGATGATTGACTCTGAGTAAGACATGATTCAATAATATATAACTCGCTACGACGATAATCTCTTTCACTACCATCGCCAAAACAAATATGCCAATAAGACTCACTTCCGCTTCTAAATACATATATTGCATTAACATCAAAGAACTCTCGTCCTTCTCTGCTAATCCGATACATGTTAGGATTCAAAACCTCCGGATCAGTCAACTTTTCCACATTCAAATATGCATACGAGTATGTTTTTCCATTATTGAATTTTACATCCCATTTTTGGGTATTTCTATTGTAACCACATGACATTATTTCGGATGTCTTTATTTCACCCTTGATAATGACCATATAATAT
>JAUUNJ010000206.1 GCA_030844625.1 Roseburia sp.
CTGAACTCCTTTCTTCAATTCCTATCCACTCCTTACGCTCACAAAATATCACATCAGAAACACTGCTTAGTTGTGTGGCAGACAACTCAAAATCCACGCAGACATTTGCAAAACATTCAGAAGATATTAACGCTACTGTAAACGATGTAGGACAGCAGATTTCCGAAATGACAATGGTTGTTTCTGATATCGAAGAACGTATCCGTCAGGGTAATGTCCACAGCAGCGAGTTACTTCAAAAAGTGGAAAAAATGCAGACCTTAGCTAATAATTCCATGGTAAATACAAATACCCAGATTGCAGAAAATCAAAAAGCTATCGAAAATGCAATGGAAGAATTACAATCATTAATGCGAATTGATGAAATGGCATCTCAAATTTTAGACATTACAAGCCAGACAAACCTTCTGTCCTTAAATGCTTCTATTGAAGCTGCAAGAGTTGGAGAGGCTGGAAAAGGATTTGCTGTAGTTGCAGGCGAAATCGGTAACCTCGCATCTAATTCATCCAAAACAGCCACAGATATTCAGGCTATCTGTAATGAAACTAAAAACAATATATCACATGTCAAAACTTGTTTCGATCAGATTATTTTCTTCCTGCAAAATGATGTCCAAACACAGTTTACAGAATTGGTTCAGGAAACCCAGGATTACTACCAATCCATTCAGGAAATTCAGGTTATTATATCCGAAATTGCAGAAGAGTCTGAAACCTTTGTCAACACAGTACAAAATATTCAAAACCAGATCCATGCTATTTCAGATGTTCCTGATTCCGACCATATCAGCAGTCAGGATATCTTAGAAAAGGCAAGACAAACAGAAGAAACGACACAGGAAATGTCCGTTATCGTAAATCATAACAAAGAAAATGCGTTGGAAATTAATAATATTGTAGAACGCTTTTCCTGAAAAAATGACATTTTCTCCTTTTCCCTGAACGAAAAAATCGCTCAGACTAGATTATTTAATCTAATCTGAGCGATACTTCGTCAGGCCTGTTTTCATCTCTGTAAATCACCTTTCGGTACCCGTCTGGTGCTCGGAGTACCCAGAGGATATATCCATTCCGTTCCTTACAAATTACAATCTATTTTCACACAATCCATTAATTTCATCAATATCAGCCTTAACTCTACTAATATCCAAATAGCAGCACAGGATTAAAACAACACCACACATTCCAGCCAAAACATAGACAGGAAGCTGATTAACCCAGTTAAATGCATACCCAAATATCAGAACGGCTGCTAATACCAGAAGATAATGAAGCAGTATACCAAGATAAATATTTGCAATATCAATCTTATACATCATGTGTTTGATCACTTCACAAACAACACTTAGTAAAAGAGTCTCAAAGATGGTTGATATGCAGATCATTGTTCCATCATACCATAATGCAACAACAGACAGCACTATCAGCACAATAGCAGTTGTGACAAATGCATTATTCAGAAATTGTTTTATTAATAATCCCTTTCTTCCCATGATTTTTCCTTCCCAAAAAAATAAAAAGTACTATAAGAAATGAAATGGTCTGTGCCACAGTAATCCTTAAAAACATCATTTCATCTGCGCCAGTAGAGCTCTCTATATGAAGCAGATTCACAATAGTATTATTCACAAAATGATCGGCCATACCCATATACAAATTGCCTTCCATGTATGTAATCATTGCAAGCTTAAGCCCAACCAAAGTTGATGAAACTATAAGCATGATAGCGTTGGCTATCATCCCCTGAAAGCTGCTCTGTCCGTCAATATAGTTCCTTACAGGTCCAACAATATGCCAAAATCCAAAAAGTAAAGAACATATACCGGTAACCTTCCAGAATCTCCTGCTATTTAGCATTCGAGGAAACAAACCTCTAAAAAGTCCCTCTTCCATTAGTACATTAATGAAATTGCCAATGATACAAATTAGAATAAAAAGCACACTTGTCTGCTTAGCAATATTAGTATCTACGGCATATGCACTTACATAGAATCTTATACCTGCGTATGTTCTGTTTTGCATAAGTATTAATATTTCCACAAAATAGCCTATAGCAAACATGGAAAGCCCAAGTGCCAATCCCTTTACTGCACTTCTAATATAGCCATTTTTTACAAATCCAATATCTGAAAGTGTTTCTCCACTTCTTCTTACAACAAGACAAATGACAATAATTCCAAACAGCTTATGTATAAAAGCTTCTCCTAAAATAGTCTGGTCAGTTCTTAATACAAAATACTCGAATATCCTCGCAACAAAACACACAAGATAAATTGTTAATACCTGTCTAATTACCCGCTTATCTTTCATGATCCAATTTTCCTTTCCTGCTAAAAATTAAAAGTTCAGGCTTTAATATACACAAAAAAGGATACTATGTGATGGATTCCTGCCGGAAATACAAATATCATGTACCAAGTTACAAATTATCGGGCAAATGCTTCTTTTATACCTGCTATATAGCTTCTTGTAACAACAATATGCTCATCATTGCCAAGCACTGCTTCTATGTGGCTATTCTTAGATATCATCATACTTCTAAGCTTATACTTATTTATAATACAATTCTTTCTTACTCTGATAAAACCAGCTGCCTCTAAGAGTTTCTCTAATGAGAGCAGATTCTCACTACTTTCATAAACCCGACTGGCTGTATACAGATATGTACGCCTGTCAATTGTCTCAATATAATATATATCTGTTGGATATAATTTGTAGATCTCATCCTCATATTTAGCCGGAATGGTAATAGAAAGAGATCTTACAAACTTCTCAACCTGCTCTACTTCTTTCGTTTGTTTATGAAAAAACATGTGAACCTCAGGCTCTTCATATTTCTCATTCTTATTCATAAATAATTTCATATGTATACCCACAATATTATCAAATTATTGCACTCTGCTTTGTTCCACCTTCATTAGCAAAAAGCATAAAACTATGAAAGAAACGCTCTTTCACATACGTGATACAATTTGTATCATTCCCGCAAATGCTTGTTTTATCGGTGTTTTTTGATTTCACTTAATGAAATATAAGTTCCTACTAATATTACCAATACCGATATAACTGCAAGAATACTGGAAATGAAATCTCTGATAACATCGTAATTCCCTGTTCTGTACCAGGACTTCAACATTCCTTCTATCATTTGCATTTCCACAACGCCATCGGATGATTCCTTATTCTCTCTACAATCTCAGTATCCTCAAAAAGCAACTCCGGTTTATATTCCTTGGCTATAAACCTTTCCATATAATCCATTTCTGCTTCTGTCGGCTTCATAAGCGATTCTATATACTCCTTCGCCTGTTGTTTCTTCCCTTCCAAATCGAACTTATCCTTCGTAGCCAGAACCGGGAATAAATCAGATTTTATCTTTGAAAAGACAAGACTGTCTATGGCAGATGTATCAAAATCTTTGTTCACATCTTTTGTAGAGATAGTCGCATAGAAAATGATACATTTTCTGAATATATCCCCTTCACCTGAAAACAGCTCCATGTCAGCCATATTGCAGAAGTCATACAGATCCCTTGCAGCAGCTCTGCTTATCAGAGCGTTGGTTTTTGCCGCAAAGATTTCCATAGCCGCTACCGTTCTAACCTTTATCGGCTCTCCGAAAGCATCTGTTATAAAGACTCTGTCTTCTGACGAAAGCACGTGTGTTCTCAGTGAATAGTTAATCTCTATTTTGATCATATCCCTGTTGCCTGCCGCATTCACGTAGTTATAGTGGAATGCATCCAAACTGTGACTGAATCTTGACGCATCGGAAAGAGAATATCCCTGCTCTGACATGTATCTCTTCAGAATCTCTGTCAATCGCTCTCTTTCATTTGCCGTCTCTTCTCTTGTCAGATTCGGGATAAAATCCAGATCTATATCAACAGACAATCTCGGAAGGTTGAAAATAGTCAGATTTATAGCTGTTCCACCCTTAAGCAGCAGATGTTCACACATATATTCATGCGTATTCAGAAATTCAAGAATTGTTCTCAAACGAAGAACCTTCTCAAATGTATCACGATTAAAGCCATATTCCCGTGCTCTTGCATCAAGCTCTCTTCTGTTATATTGCGGCATCCTCTATCCCCCGTTCTTCATTCGCTTAATATTCTTTGGGTATACCAGTTTCCACTCACTCGAATATCCGGGCTCACATATACCATTTGTCAGATATCGCTTTGAATTTCCGCTTCTATCGTTGCATATCTTTATGAAATCATCACTTATGCCAAGCTCTGTCTGATATTCACTAAAAATAAAACCAATCTTCTGATATAAAAAAGCACTGTCATATCCAGCCAGATAGTTTAACAATTTTGTCTCATCAATACTATTCACGGACACTACACACGAAAGCACCTCTTCAAGACCGGCGATAAGATTGATATCCTTTATGGAATCTACTATTGTCCGCTCCTTGTCCGTAACCCTCACGCCACCGCTAAACTCTGGAGAAACTATACCTTCCTTCATCTGTTCTTTGACATAATGATAAGTGTACCCATCAAATTCAAAGTCGTGGAAACGCATCTCAGAACCAACATAAACCTCATAGAAAATCTGATCTACAGTTCCATAATACTCAAATGCAGTGTGATGGGATACATAAGAAGATGGCGTGACAGCACTGGCAACCTGAAATCTGTTCGCCACCGGTCCTCCATTTTCCCCACTCACGCACGTGTACAGTCCGTTTCGAATTTTTAATACTATATTCTCCTTAAGAAGCTTTCCCAAAGCCGCTCTTGCCGTCCGTTCACTTGAATAAAAAGCATTTACTTCTTTCATAGAAAAAACTGGGTATTGTAGCAATTCATAGTATAAATTCATATTTTCACTCCATCATGTTAATAATATGTTGTAATTTACTCTGTTTTATGTTATTCCTGTACATATTGTTAACCTAATAATGTAAAACAAATTTGTCAAGTTATTTTTATGTGTTTTTTATCATTTTTAATACAATTATCATACCAAATCTAAACCTATGATGTTATTACTATCTGGCACATGCTGGTCGATGTTTCTTCAAACATCGCAATCATATCCGCTTCAGTTTTAACAAATAATTTAACTATTCACAATTGATGAAATAACAGGTTTCCCTTCTCTATCTAATAATGGTGTCAATCCTCCGGAATAACCACTTGCATGATATAAGTAATTTATTCCAGTCTCCTTATCTACCCAAATTTCTGTAACACTCATCGTGCCCTGTGAATATATTTTCTCAAATCGTTGATTCTTTGCCATTTTTATTTACCTCCGTAGTTCTCAATTTTACAAGTATGATTGTCCTTAAAACCTGCAACAAGTTTTTCAAAGGACTGTGCAAAGCGTACATCATCTTCTTCTGTACGCTTTCTC
>JAUUNJ010000207.1 GCA_030844625.1 Roseburia sp.
AAGTTAACTTAGATGGTTTAAAGGAAGATAATCGAAGCTATAGTGTTTCTTTTGATAAAATAGAGCAGTTGGGTTTTTCATCACAGAAGTCTATTGAAGTTGGAGTAGAAGAAATTGCAAATAGCATGAAATCAGGGTTAATTAATAATCCATTCTGCGATATATATAGCAACGTAAAAGTTGCTACTAAGGAATATTTGAATTAAGGAGTTAGAATATGAAACAATTAGCAATATTAGGTGGGAAACCAGCGTTTTCAAGTCAATTAAAATTTATAAAACCTATGTTTCCTACTTATTCAGAATCAAAATATGAGTCATACTTTAACGAAGTTTTTAAAACTGGGATGCTCTCAAAAGGGAGATTTTTAGAAAAGTATGAGTCTGAGGTGAGCAGTTATTTAGGAGCTCCCTATGTAACTGCTGTCTCTTCTGGGACTATAGGATTAATTTTAGCATTAGAAGCATTGGGAATAAAAAGTGGTGATGAAGTCCTTGTCCCTAGTTTTACATTTTGTGCAACTGTTCATGCAATTAAAAAGGTTGGAGCTATTCCTGTTTTTGTAGATTGCAACTCTGAAACATTTACAATCGAAACAAATAACATTGAAAAATATATCACTCCTAAAACAAAAGCAATTATTGCTGTGCACATATTCGGAGTTGGAGCAGAAGTATATGAATTAGAAAGGGTATCTAAAACCCATAATCTTAAACTTATCTATGATGCTGCTCACGCATTTGGTAGTACCATTGACAAAACACATTTGGGAAACTTTGGTGATATCTCAGTATATAGTACCTCTCCTACAAAAACTCTAGTTACAGGTGAAGGGGGAATTGTCGTAAGTAAAAATAAAGAAATTGATAGCAAAATTAGACTTTTAAGAGAATATGGAAATCCGGGAGATTATAATTGTACTGAGATTGGTGTTAATGCTAGACTTAGTGAGTTGGCAGCTATAACTGGTCTAATGTCATTGAGTGTAATTGACAAAAATCTATCGGAGCGTAAAAAGATTGGCAATTATTATAGACAGTTATTATCTGAAATTGAAGGAGTATCGTTGCAAAAAATACCGGATAACCAAATTAGTACATATAAAGATTTATGCATAGTAGTGCATGCAAGGTCATTTGGGTTAGATAGAGATACAGTTGTTCAGAGTTTGAATAGAGAGGGTATTCAAACAAGAAATTATTTTTCTCCTCCTATACATAAAATGGATTGTTATTCTGAATACAATGATCTTGTTTTAGAAAATACTGAAAATATTTCCAAAAATATAATTTGTTTACCTATGCATCCATTTCTAACGTATGCAGATATCGAAATGATAGTTAATATTTTAAGAAACATTCATATCAATGCTGAAGAGATAAAGAAACGGGTGATACAAGATGCTTAACACACCAACAGAAAATTACGTGTCAACAATTCGAAAAAAGATAGGTAATGACTTACTTATTCTAGTAGGTTCAAATGTTATTATTGAAAATGAACTAGATCAAGTGTTGCTTCAAAAACGGTCTTCAGGAACATGGGGATTGCCAGGTGGATTATTGGAAGTAGGAGAGACACTTGAACAAACGGCAATTAGGGAAGTATTTGAGGAGACCGGATTAACAATTGAAGAATTGAAGTTAATTCATACTTTTTCAGGGCAGGATTATCATTTTGTTCTGCAAAACAAAGATGAAATCTATGTAGTTACCTCTCTATACAAAGCGATTAATTATACGGGAGAATTGAATGTAAGTTCAGAAGAAACGCTGGAGTTAAGTTATTTCAATTATAACTCCCTTCCTTATAACATTGAACAAGAATATCTTGATTATATAAACTATTATAGAGGACTAAGATGATTGACAAAAAAGAAATATTTATTTTTGATTTTGATAATACTATTATTGAATCACTCCCTCTTTGTTTTAGTTGCTTCAGGATAGTGTTTGAAAAATATAAAAATATCAAAATGAGTGATTCGGATATTGAATCATTATTTGGAGGTAGTGAGGAAGATATTATAAGGAGCCATGTAGAAGAAAAATATGCTGATGAAGCAGTCGAATTATTTTACATTCTTTATGAAAATTTACACGATCATTTTATTGTTCAAAATAAAGTATTTGAAAATATTACTTTGCTATTAAAAAAATTAAATTACAAAGGAAAAAGACTTGCTGTTTTTACTGGTAAGGGGCGAAAAAGTATACAAATAAGTATGAAGAAATTAGAATTAGAAAAATATTTTAATTACATTGTATCTGATGATGATGTTGCTAATTCTAAACCTGATAGTGAAGGAATTTTGAAGATACTTGACCATTATAATGCAACTCCCTCAGATGCGATATTCTTTGGTGATTCAGATGCAGATATTATCTCAGCCAAAAAAGCAAATGTACTAGCTGTTGGTGTCAATTGGTATAAAACAAGAAAATTTACTATTTCTCCTGATATAATATCTAAGAATCCATTAGATATTATATACTCCTGCTGATAGTTGATTTGACTTAACAAAAAAGCCCATTTGGTGTACACTGCAAGTGAAGAAAAATAGCAGGGAGGTAAACCAAATGGACATTTTCCATTATACACCGAATCGCCATCACCTTCAACTCAGTATGCCGCAGCTTCGTAAAGTCTGCCGTGACTTATATCAAAAAGTCGCTCCTGATGAGTTGATCCACCGCAAGAATGTAGAGCAATGCAAGGTTTCGAATGTTTCTGTTTTAACCTTGATGCAATTTCAGGCAGAAATTGGGATGAAGTCACAGCGAAAGTTTTATCAATTTATCCGAAATTTCTTCGGATTCAGGGATTGGAGAGAAGCCGCTTCTATCGCCGTGTTCATTATCTGATGCCCCTGCTTCAGCTGATTTGCCTCTATTTCAATCAGCTGGATTTTGATGAATTAGTCATTATCGACAGCTTTCCAGTCCTCTTGTGTCAGCCGGTTAGAAATCATCAGGCCAAGGTCTTGAATGAGGTGGCCAACATCGGCTACTGCGCTTCCAAAAACATGTGGTTCTATGGTTTTAAAATTCATCTGGCGGTGACAGAGTCGGGCTATATTTTGGATTACTTGGTTACGCCTGTCTCGGTCCATGATATTCAGGTGGCAGAAGAGTTGCTGGATGCCATCCCCTATACTCCTGTTTTAGCGGATTTGGACTACTTGGGTAAGGAACTGAAAAAACGATTGGAAGCCAAGGGAATAGACTTTTTGACGCCGATTTGTAAAAATATGAAAGGAGCAGCTGAGCACAACAATCCTGCTATCCTGACAATCCGAAGGACCATCGAAACTCGGATCTCTGTCCTAAATGCATTGTTTAACATTGAACATCCGCTTGCTCGCTCTTTAGCAGGTTTGCAATTAGAGATCGAACGGGCTATTTTGGTCTATAATTTAGGATTTTTTATCAACTAGCAACACGGGTATTATATATGATAGATTTTGATTTTAAAGGAGGATTTATGAATTTGAAAGGTATAATCTTCGATATGGATGGAGTTATAGTTGATACAGAGTACCAAGATTTTCTAATACAGAAAGATTTTATCAAACACCTTAATCCAAAATCTAGTTACGAAGATTCTGAGCTATTGGTATTAGTTGGTAAATCATATTTTAATCTTTATAGGCTTTTACAGCAATTTATTGGGAAACAATATGATATAAAAACTATAGAAAAAGAATATGCTTCTTTTAGTGATGAGAAATATGAAAAAATTGATTATTCTTTACTTTTTAGAAAAGAAATTCTAAAAATTATTGACTATGCATTGAAAAACGGAATCAAATTAGCTGTAGCATCATCATCAAAATATGAGCATATTAATGAAGTTTTAGAAAGGTGTGACATAAAAAAATATTTTGATGTCATCGTTAGCGGAGAGAATTTTGTAGAAAGTAAGCCAAATCCGTCTATCTATTTAACAACGCTACATAAGTTAGAATTGCAAGCAGAACAATGTATTGCAATTGAAGATTCATACTCTGGAATTGAATCTTCAACTAGCGCAGGAATTGCAACTATTGGTTATTATGATAGCCGATTACCATTTTTTAATGACAAAGCGCAATGGAAAGTTGAAAATATGAAAGAAGTTTTACAAATAATAGAATCACAGAGTCTTTGAGTTGAAAGGCGATGAGGTTCTTGAGGACGTTAGAAAGAAATAAACTTGTTTCATAACGAAATTTAAGGTAGAACTTATCAGGACTCTGCCTTTTTAGGCTCTTTTCTACCATTTGTCAAGTCTGTCAAGGCTTTAAGTAAAAAAATGAGATATGAAAAGGCAACACTTTTCTATACAAAATTTATAAAGTGTTTTTTTAAAGCGCTGATTCGCTTAGCGATTGGGGTTTGGTAGTTCAGACTGCTGTGAATGCGGTGATGATTCCACCAGTAAACGTAGTCCTTTGTTTTAAAGGTTAGTTCTTTCAGCGAATGGAAGGTTTCTTGGTTGACAAACTCGAGTTTGAAGGCACGGTAAGTACTTTCAGACACAGCGTTGTCATAGGGACAAGCTGCTTGACTTAGAGACCGAGCGATGCCGCATCTCATCAATCAGCTGGTTATCAAACTCCTTACCACGGTCAGAATGGAACAGCTTGACATTGGTAAGCGCGTAAGGAATGCTTTGATTGGCTTGTTTGACGAGCTCTGCAGTCTTGTGCCACCCAACTGACAGTCCAATAATTTCGCGGTTAAAGAGATCAATGATCAAACAAACATAAGCCCAACGATTTCCAACACGGACGTAGGTCAAATCTGTTACAATTGCTTCAAGTGGCTTTTCTTGGTCAAATTCTCGAGCCAATAGGTTTGGAATAGGTGCTTCATTTTTTTGAGCTAGTTCTTTATCAAAATAAACAGTATTATAATCCTGATCATTATAAACCGTTGAACCGATACCAGCAGACATTTTTTCGTAAACATGATATTCGTATAGTTTTGCTGATATTGAAACAACGTTCTTATAAGCTTCTTTTTGAACTAGGTTTCTGACATAATTAAGTGCATTATTCTTACCTTCATCTGATAAAGTATTATATAGTCGGACGATTTCGATCTCTGTAAAAAAACCTTTTGGTACATTTAGAATCTGCTCTAGTTGTTGCACTTTTTCTCTAGATGGTTGTTTTACTCCACGTTCCCATGCGGAATAGGCTTGATAGCTGACTCCCAACTGATCAGCAATATCTTTTTGAGTCATTTTTAGCTCTTTTCTTCGAGCCTTTAGTTTTTCTGGTTGATACATCACTTACCTCACATTAACAGTAGTTTCAATTCAGCTTTTTGTTTTGCTTCTTTGTCTGTTAGCTTATTTTTATCCCAAACATAAGCTATAGATTTTCCT
>JAUUNJ010000208.1 GCA_030844625.1 Roseburia sp.
GTTCCGGTGTTTGCTCAGTTCGGATCATTAGATAATAGCCTTTTTCACGGAGCAGCTGCTCAAGGATGCCTATAAATTTAGAAAGAAAAGGATCTTCCATAAAATTGGAATCCTTCTTCGTTAATACATGATTTACAAAACCGATAACCTTTGAGGATCTGGAGACCAAAGATCTGGCGGACATGTTGGGAACATATCCCAGTTCCTTAATGGCATCATTGATTTTTTGAATTGTCTGCTGGGAAACACGGCCGGTTTTTCCATTGATAACATTTGAAACCGTGGTAGCACTTACACCGGTTGCCGAAGCAATATCTTTAATAGTAACCATAAAATTATCCTTTCGTGGTAAAACGTTCAATCTATAGAGATATATTAACACTTATTGTTGAAAAAGCAAATGAAAAAGGAGAAAAAATGCAGGGAGTAATATTTGACTTGGACGGAGTTCTGGTATCCACTGATGAATTACATTATCAGGCATGGAAACGTCTGGCAGAGGAAATTGGAATAACGGATTTTAACAGAGAGGACAATGTGAGACAGAGAGGCGTGAGCAGAATGGCCTCCCTTGAAGTTGTACTGGAAAAAAGTGATAGACAGTATGGGGAACAGGAAAAAGAAGAACTGGCTGACAGAAAAAATGAATATTATAAGGAGATGCTTCAGTCCCTTGATGACAGCGCGGTTTTACCCGGTGCCTTTGAAACCTTAAAAATGTTAAGAAAAGAGGGAATTCTGACGGCAGTGGGATCTGCCAGTAAAAATGCACCTTTAATACTTGAAAGAACAGGGCTTTTACCATGGATTGATAAAATAAGCTGTGGACTTGATGTGACAAAATCAAAACCTGATCCGGAAGTATTTTTAGTGGCTGCAAAAAAACTTGGACTTTCGCCGGAGAAATGTCTGGTGGTTGAGGATGCAGCAGCAGGAATAGAAGCAGCAAAGGCTGGAGGAATGAAATCTCTGGGAGTAGGTCCTTTTCATGAGGAACTTGGTGCAGATTTCAATTCACGAACACTTGCAACAGTAAAAAATTGGAGGAAAATATTATGGTAGAAAAAGAGAAGAAAACCAATGTGGCTGCAAATGAAGAGTCAAAGAAAACCAATGGTTCTGATGCAAAAAATAACGGAAAACGCATTGGAGGAAGATGGGGCTTTATTATTGGCTGTGTTTTGATTTATCTGCTGGCAGTAGGAATTATTTATTCAGCGATACAACTTCCGGGTACGATTGGTAAAATAGCAGATAAGAGTGCCATCAGTAAGACAAAAGTAGTTCTCTATGAAGGACCAAAATCATTGGCGGATGCCACAGACGAAGATTTGGCGAATGTGCCTGAAAATGAGAGAGACATCACTTTAAAGCATTGTGTGGATACAGTAGTTAAGGTTAACGGACAGGAAAGCTATGTATATGACACGAACGTCAATAATACCCACACATGGAGAACGGATTACTATCCAACGCAGGAACGTACACCGATTACATATTTTGATTTTGACGGAACTGTGGAGATAACGGTTCAGGTAAAAAATATAGATATTGAAGCTGTTAATATCAGACCGTTAAGCTATGATATTAAGCCGGAAATTGACGTAAAAAATCATACAGTTACATTCCGTATCAAGAAACCGGATACATACACCGTTGAATTTAATAACAACGTAAAAAGGGCGGTACATATTTTTGCAAATGAAATTGAGGAAGATGTGCCGGATCCGGATGATAAAAATGTGCTTTATGTAGGACCGGGAGAGTGGAACATTGAAAATATTGTATTGCAGGATGGACAGACTCTTTATATTTCCGGTGGGGCAGTTATTCACGGTATTGTAAATGCCAATTTTGCAACAAATGTGAAGGTTTGCGGACGAGGAATTATTGATGGCTCAACATTCCGGGGCTGGAAGGGAAGAACAGCAAGAATTCCTCTGAAATTTGATAATTGTACCAATTTTACTGTTGAAGGGGTCACGGTGCTGAATGCCAATGCATGGGGCTTTCAGGCATATGATACAATCGGTGGTAAGATAGACGGTCTTAAAATGATAACAGCCAGACCAAATGGTGATGGTATCTCACTGCAGTCCTGTAAGAGTATTAAGGTAGAAAACAGTTTTATCCGTACATGGGATGACTCTCTTGTAGTAAAGAATTATGATGCAAACAGTACTACCATAAGATTTAAAAATATACAGATTTGGACTGATCTTGCCCAGTCAATGGAAATTGGTTATGAGACAAATAAAGGTAAAAAAGAAAATTCCATTATTGAGGATATTTCATTTGAAAATATAACAATACTTCATAATTTCCACAAGCCGGTGCTTTCCATTCATAATGCAGATGATGCAGCAATTTCCGATATTTCTTACAAGAATATTGTAGTGGAAGATGCAAGTATGGGACAGGGTGATGGTACACAGCAGTTAATTGATCTTAAAGTTTTACAGAGCCCTACATGGTCAGCAACACAGGAAAGAGGAACGATTAAGAACGTTACAATTGACGGATTTAAAGTGCTTTATGGTAATGACTTTATTCCATCAGCCATTGAAGGATATGACGAAGAACATAATATCGATGGTGTTACAATCAAAGGGCTCAATATTAAGGGGAAAGATATAAAATCCTTTGAAGATGGAGGATTCAGTATCGATACTCTTTCAACGGCAAATCTGGAAATAAAGTAGGAGGTTAGATTATGAAGAAAAAAGGGTTAATTATAATAGCGGTACTGGCAGTATTGCTTGTCATAATGCAGATATTGGTTAATGTAGGAAAATCTCCGGCTAAGATGTCAGATAAGAATCTTACGGTTGTAACGGCACCGGATCAGGACGAAGCGATGGAAAATGAGCAGTTTAAGGTTGAGGAGTACAAGTCGCCTGAAATAAAGGGAACAAATGTTGCTATTGGTGCAATTGCCAGTGATAACGGATATACAGATGTTTATCCGGCATCCCAGGCGGTAGATGGCAGAAGAGAGTCATCATCTTACTGGGAAGGTCCTTCAGACAAGGATGAAAGCATTCTTACCGTAAATTTAAAGAAAGCATATAATATTCACACCATAAGAATTGGTCTCAATCCGGATTCCCTTTGGGGACCAAGAACACAGACACTGTCAGTAAGTGTCAGTGAAGATGGGAAAAAGTATACAGAATTAGTTCCGTCAAAGGATTATGATTTTGATCCAAATACCGGAAATGAAATTATACTGAACGATTTCAAGGAAGTTAAGGCACAGTATGTCAAAGTAACAATAACAAAGAATACAGGAGCCAAAGGCGGGCAAATTGCAGAACTTGAAGTTTATTCCAATGATAAAAAATAAAGAAATAAAAGACAGATAATATCCGTAGAAAAGGAGTATCATCAGGGAACGATGGAAGCGTTCCGATGATACTCCTTTTACATCATGCGAGAAAGAAAAATCCTTATTTTAATATTTTACCAGTTTAGATTTTGCAGAAATCCCTGCCCTTTCAAGCAGTTTAGAATATTTATTAAAATCCTTTTTTGCAAGTTTAAACTTTGCTTTCGGATCAATAAATTTAAAAGCTTTATCTTCTATATTTTCCAATTGCAAAGAACGAATCTTAATTTTTTTTAAGTTTTCCAATCGATAAAATGCTTTTGAACCAATGTTTTTTACGGAATCTCCTATGATGACATATTCCAGATTACAGCATGATGTAAAGGTTTTCGATTCAATTGATTCAACTTTGTTGCCAATTTTTAATTCTTTCAGTTTGGTCATACCCACAAAAGCATCCTTTGAAATTTCAGTCACATCAAAAGTTCTCTGATTTATTTTGACTGTGGAAGGTACAAACAGATAATCTGATTTCTTGTTGGTATTACCCAGATATTTTAGCGTTGCAGGAGAAGTAATCTGGTAACGGTCCTTATCTACAGTAATTATTTTTCCTACAGATGGCTCAATCTGAAGTTTGCCGTCATACCAGTCAATTTCATCAAAGGACATTGCATCATCGAAGGTAGTTGTAATCGGTGCTATGCCACCATAATGTGAATACCAGTTATTAGGATATAAAACATTATTTTTCACAAAAGCTTTATCCACCTCAACGTCTGCCGATTCTCCTTTTCGAATCCTTCTGGCAACAACTACAGTTCTGTAATTGTCCACTTCATAGGAACATGTGGACAACATAATCAGCCGGTCTTTCTCGTTAACATCCACAGGGCATTTGTACAGAGAACGCATTTCAATCTGATATATAAAGTTTAAAAATTCATCATCATTTTCGAAAGAACTCTGTCTGTAGTTGAAACCACCATTTTTAGAAAGGGTGCCGGAAACCCTCATATAGGAGATAATTTTCCATTGAGAATTCTTATAAATGGAATCAAAAGTAATTACCGGATGTTCTTTGTAAAAATTAAGATCCTTATATTTCGGAAGTTCGTAAAACATCATATGCGTTGACTCCATGTTATGTCCGTGAATAACAATATTCTTGGAAGGAGATTTTACATTGCAGTTTCCATCTATATACAAACTGCCGTTTTTATCTTTGGTTCCTTCAAAATCATGGTTCAGATAGAAGTCGCCTCCGTTATAGTCTTGAAGAACGGGATAATCTATTTTGGTGCCGGGAATATTCAGCCATCCTTTAATATCACTATTATATTCAAGAAGTTTGGAGAATTTCAATAGGATGCCTCTGGAGTCTTTTGCGTTATTCTTATAGGATGTATCCAGAGTGTATGATCTTGTCTCTGTTTCAGCTTCTTTGGATGATGAAAGTTCCATATCACCTGTACTGCTGGCGGCTTCATAGTAAATGTTTCTGTATTTTTCGTTTACCTTACTGGAATAGTGGGGCTGTATAACCAGATAATAGAGCAGAAAGCCTGAGCACCCGACAAAAAGCAATATAGAAAAAATAAGTAGAAATTTTCTAATCTGTTTTCTTTTTTGTATGTTCATTGAAAAACCTCATTGCCATTAAATTTATAAAAAACTATGTATTAAAGTACTTATAAGGCATACTGAGATTATAGAGTGTAATAGTAGTTTTTGCAATAAAATATGAATATAATAATCAAAAAAAACAGATTTCAAAACGTTTTTTTGTGCAACTTGTATAAAAAATAAATATATTTTTAGTGAAAACTAAGAGTGCAAACAGATTGACAAATAACATAGCACCATGTTAAACTTAGTTTAACGTTAAACGTTAAACCTAAACGTTTTTGAGAAACGGAAATTAAAGTGATTATTTTAAAGAAAGGCGAGGTGTTAAAATGAAGAAGAAACTTAAAAGCGCAATAGCACTTATCGGTGCACTGGTATTGACTTTCAGTATGAGTTCGTTTGTATTTGCAGC
>JAUUNJ010000209.1 GCA_030844625.1 Roseburia sp.
TCAAGGAATGTAATTGTCTGGTCATTTATCTTAACTACAGACGCACCAATATGCTGTGTAATACCGCCTGCTTCTCCTGAAATAACGTTAGTCTCCCTAATCGCATCGAGCAGTGATGTTTTACCATGGTCAACGTGTCCCATTACGCAGACAACAGGAGGGCGCTTACTCATTAAGTTTTCATCCTCTGCCTCTTCCTTAAGGAGTTCTTCAATAATATCAACTTTTTCTTCTTTTTCGCACATAATTTCATAGCCTAAAGCAATTTCTTCAGCGCTGTCAAAGTCGATTTCTGTATTAACCGTAACCATTTTTCCTTCAAGGAAAAGTTTTTTAATTACTGCTGACGGCTGCATTTTCATCTTTTCCGCAAGCTGTCCGATTGTAATAAAATCAGGAACCTCTATCACTTTGATTTCTTCCTTTTTCTCCTCTTTCTTCTTCGGCTTTTCCATTACAGGCTTGGCTAAATCTTTCTTTCTGCCATTCTTGCCCTTTCTATTACCATCTTCGTAATTTTTCTTATTACGCTCCTGTCTGTCCTGACGTAATTTATTTTCCCTCGATTTTCTATCTTTATTCTGAATTGGCTCAGCAGGTGCTGCGGCAGCACCTCTGTCATTTCTTCTGAAATCACGATTGTCCCTGTTTCTGTCCTGACCGCCATTGTTTTTGTCACGGAAACTTCCGCTATTTCTGTCCCGGTTATTTCCATTTCTGTCCTTATTATTAAAATTACGATTATCTTTGTTAAAACCTCTGTCTGCTTTCTGCTTCCGGTCATTGTTTCTCTGCTGACCGTCCTTCTGTGGTCTGCGACCATCCTTGTTGAAGTTCCTGTCATTATTCTGAGGTCTTCTGTCATTATTTCTGTCGTTATTCTGTTTCTGTTTATTATCTTTTACAGGCTTCTGTTCCACTTTTTTCTTTTCGCTTTCGGATACCGGTGCGGTTTTTACTTCCTGCTTTGTGTCTGTCTTTTCAATTACTGCCTCCGGTTTTTCCTCCGGCTTTTCCTGTACCTGCTCTGCTACAGGCTTTGTTACAGTTTCTTTTACAGGCTCCTTTACTATTTCCGGCTTTTTAACTACTTCTTCCTTTACAGGTGCCACCTGAACCGGTTCAGTTTTTTCCGGAACCGGTGCTGCTTCTTTCGGTTTTACCGGTACTTCCTCTTTTACCTTTGCCTGCTCTGTCTTCACCTGGTTTTCGCTCTTTGAACGCTTTTCTCCTGAATGATGACGATGCTCACCATCACTATGTCTGCGTCGTCTTCTCTCCCCTTCAGATCTCGAACGTCTCTCACCTGTTTTTACAATCCCTTTGCTTGTAATGATAACTCTTGGCTTTACTTTTTCTTCTTTTACAGGCTCCTTTGCTTCTGCTTTCTGTTTTTCATCTGATTTATGCACTTTTCCGAACTTCGTCTTTATATATTCAATATTATCTTCATCAATAGAGCTTGCTGCTTTTGCTTCTATGCCCTTTTCTTCAAGTGCCTGAACAATATCTGAACTTTTTATCTCCAATTCTTTGGCCAATTCATGTACTCTCATTTTTGCCATTTAACTACCTCCGTTTATTTATTATCTGTTAACATATTTATGATTGATTTACTAAATCCCGAGTCCAATACTGCTATGGATACGCGGTCTTTATTACCTGTGGCATTTCCCAATTCTTCTCTGGAACCATACACGAAAAACGGTACCCTGTAATATGTGCATTTGTTAGTAAACAATTTCTTCGTGTTGTCAGAAGCTTCCTCAGATACGATAACCAGCTTTGCTTTTTGATCCTTTACCGCTTTTTCCACTGAAAATTCTCCTGCAACTGTTTTTCCTGCTCTGGTTGCCAGTCCTATCATGGAAAAAATCTTATTCATTCATCTCACCTAATTCTTTCCTTAATTGCTGATATACATCCTCTTCAATATGGGAAATTTTTAAAGTTCTCTCAAGTCCTTTATTTTTAATTGCCATCTCAAGACACTTTTCATCTGGACATATGTAAGCACCACGTCCATTTTTCTTCCCTGTGAAATCAACAAAAACATGATTTTCCTTGTCATGCACCACTCTTATCAGCTCTTTTTTATTTTTTGTCTGCCTGCATCCGGTGCAGGTCCTCATTGGGACTTTCTTTACCTGACCCATAACATCATCTCCTAATTATTCCTCAGATTCTGACGCTTCAGAATCTGCTTCTTCAGATTTTTCTGTCTCATCGTCATATTCATCATCATAATACTCGTCATCGTAGTATTCATCATCATAGTACTCATCATCATAATATTCATCATCGTAATAATCTTCGTCGTTGAATACATACTGAATTCCTTCTTCTTTTGCCTGAGACTCACTCTTAATATCAATCTTAAATCCTGTTAGTTTCGCTGCAAGCCTTGCATTCTGACCTTCTTTACCAATTGCCAGTGATAATTGTAAATCCGGAACAACAACCAACGCTTCTTTGTTATCCGGGTCTGCAAGTACTGCCACGACTTTTGAAGGGCTTAATGCATTTTCAATTAAAATAGCCGGATTTTCACTCCAGTTAACAATATCAATCTTTTCATTGCGCAATTCATCAACAACTGCATTTACTCTTGCACCATTAACACCAACGCAGGCACCTACCGCATCAACAGCTTCATTGTTCGACCATACTGCCATCTTTGTTCTTGAACCTGCTTCTCTTGCGATGCTCTTAATTTCAACTGTTCCATCCTGAATTTCTGTAACTTCCTGCTCAAAAAGTCTCTTAACAAGTCCCGGATGAGTTCTTGAAACAACAATTCTTGGTCCTCTTCCATTATCCTTAACTTCTGTGATATAAAGTTTGATTCTTTCTGTTGGTCGGAAAAATTCTCCCGGTGCCTGTTCCTTTTCCATAAGAACTGTATCAACTTTGCCCAAATTAACGCTGATGTTCTTGCCATTAATTCTCTGAACAATACCTGTAATGATATCATTCTGTTTTTCAAAGTACTGATCGTAAATGCTCTTTCTTTCTTCCTCCCTGATTTTTTGCAAGATACCATTTTTTGCACTCTGGGTTGCAATTCGTCCAAAATCCTTTGACTGAATTTCAATATTTACAATATCTCCCAGTTCATATGTTCCCTTGATATTTCTCGCATCTTCCAGAGAAATCTGCGCAACAGAATCCGTAACCTCTTCTACCACTTCCTTCTGTGAATAAATGTGGAAATCTCCTGTTTCTCTGTCCATTGTAACTGTTACATTGTCTGCCTTATTAAAGTTATTTTTATACGCTACTACTAAATTACTTTCAATCGCTTCAAATAATGACTCTTTACTGATGTCTTTTTCCTTTTCTAAGATATTCAATGCTTCAATTAATTCCTTATTCATTTTCCCGTATCCTCCTAAAAATCTATATATTCTCTAACAAGGGAAACATTTACCCTGTCAATTGCTGTTTCACTACCATCCTCATTTTCAATGGTAATCGTTTCTTTATCATAAGACTTTAAAAGTCCTACATACTGTTTACTGCCATCTATGGCTCTGTACAAATGTATTTCGATTTCTTTTCCTATGTTCCGGTCGAAATGCTTATCTTTCTTTATCGGACGACCAAGTCCCGGCGAACTGACTTCCAATATATACGCATCACTGATAAAATCTTCTTCATCCAGTCTGTCACTTAACACTCTGCTTACTGATTCCAAATCATTAATAGTTATACCACCGGGTTTGTCAACATATGCCCTCAAGTACCAGTTACTTCCTTCTTTCACATACTCTACATCAACCAGTTCAAACCCTTTTGCATCAACAATAGGTTGAATCAAGGTTTCTGTTTTTGATTCGTATTCTTCTCTTCTTGACACATTGTCCTCCTTTTAGAAACTGCATCCTAGATACAGTTCAAACATATATCTGAACTGTAACATATAAAAGAGCGAACCTTTGCGGTTCGCTCCTTTTCATCTAGTCAATATTTACTGTATAAGTATAATTCCATATTTTCCCCTTGTCAACCCCTATTACTGAATGTTTTCAAACATTCTGATATTTGAATGCTTAATAATCAATTCATAAAATTTCAGTCCCATCACCGGAAAAAACTTTGCTGTGAAATTCATAAATTTAGCATCTTTTCCAATAATCATTCTGGCTTTTTGTTTAATCATCTTTTTTATAATTTTAGATGCCATCTTATCTGCACTGGAAGATATCATTCTGATGAATCTGCTGTCAGAGATAAAATACTGATTGCGGAATATGTCTGTCTTTACAAATCCCGGACACACATATCCTATGTACATTTCCCTTCCCAACTCTCCTATCAGACATTCAGTATACGCTTTAAGCGCCGCCTTACTTGCGCTGTAAATACTTGTCCCTATGATTGGTGCCAGTGCATCAGAACTGGAAATATTAATAACTGCAGGCATTGTAGAACGCCGCAATATAGGAAGCATTGCATTGACTGCATAACGGCATGCATGAAAATTAACATTCATACATTGCTGAACCTGTTCTTCCCTGTAATTGGTTGACTTGTCAAAGGGAAGCAGAATCCCCGCATTATTGATCAGTATATCAACAATTGTTTTCCCCTCTTTCAATTGCCACGCCAACTGCTCCCAGTTTTCCACATTACTTACATCAAATACTTTGTATTGAAACAAATCTGCCTGATAACTTAATTCATCCTTAATGCTCATCATTTTGTGTTCAGATTGCCCTATACCGATTACTTTGCAGTTATACTCTTTGATCAGTTTAACCGTCAGGGCTCTTCCGATTCCTGAAGAAGCACCCGTTATTAATACTGTCTTACCATAAATCCAGTCCATATTATAACCTAAAGTCCCTTTCCTTAAATCATGTTTTTATATATTAACATTAATTCAGATACTTTTTCAATCATTATAAAAAACATCTTGCAAAATTTTACTTTATTGATATAATAATACAGTAACATTTTTAAGGCTCGTTGGTCAAGTGGTTAAGACGCCGCCCTCTCAAGGCGGAATCACGGGTTCAATTCCCGTACGAGCTGCTTACTTATATGCTTGCAATGCCTTTATTTATCAACGCTTCAGAGATATTGGATTGTAAGCATTTTTGTTTACACTTGTTTACACTTCTGTTGAATTGGATTATTTTATTGGAATTCACATTTTCTAACATTTTTTCAACTTTGTAGTCTTCATTCATATCAAAACAATAGTTATTCAAAGATGTTCTTTCATCTTCATGCCCAGCTATCTCACGTATTTTATCAATATTTAATCCTATGTCAAACAGCGATGATATATATGTCTTGCAACTC
>JAUUNJ010000210.1 GCA_030844625.1 Roseburia sp.
ATATGCTTGATGCAGACGAAAGGCTGTTCCCGGTAACAAAATCATATCTCTCACATGAGATGTTAAGAGGTTGCAAAAACACAGGTGTAAAAAAGATACGAATCCACGATATCAGGCACCCGTATGTCAAGCCCAAGACAAAAAATATAATTCTGAAAAGCAGAAATCCAAGCTACCAACATAGATTTGATAGCTTGAAATCGCTACTTTTTACTCACTATCTATACGAGTAGAACATAATAGGCAGAAACATTATTCTTCAAACAAAACACATATATTTTAATGAGAAAAATCAAAAAACAAATGATGTATGGTTATTTCCTGATTATCAAGATTCCGCATATGCTGTGAAGAGTACTGCGGTTCCATATAGCGTAACTCGCGGGACAAATTGCTTACTGGCGTAACTTTTGCAATTTCAGAAACAAGTTCGTTTACAATTTCTGGAATCTTGCCACTTAACACATACCCAATAATTGAAGATTCTGATGACTGTGAACCATACCGTCCTGAGATATAATTTTTAACTCCTGTCTCAACATATCTTTTGATTTTATCTTTCTTATGATTATATAGATTCTTGCATTCTGCGCCAAAATAACTGTTTGAAGTATCCCAATCACGAAAACAAAAATCAATGGTGGGCTTATATCCACGCTTCTTTTTTAATGTAGGATCTTGATATTGATGTACTGGGCCAATGCTGTTTATTCGTAGAATAGTAGCTCTATTTTCACTGGTCCATCGTAGCGATATTTTCCCATACCATTCCTGTGTAATATCATCTTCTTCAGTGTTTTCAGTGATGGTAATGCTTGTATCGGCAATCATGTCATGATACCCCTGCCATAGAGTCAATAATATTTCGTTGATACCAGCAGGACCAAGTCGCTTTGCCAAATCGTCCGGCACAGCTGAAGATGCTGTTATATTTCTTATACTGCTCATAAAATCACCTCCATGCTTTGGAAATATCTTCGAATATTTCATCTGCATCTCTGCAGGCAGCAGAATATGTCCAATATTTGCGTTGCGCTGGTTTAACAATGAAAATCTTTTCTCTCTGATAAATACGGAGGTTTCTTCTCACGAAAACCATTTGTTGATTATCGACCAATGAACGGTCCAAGTTTAGGAGTATTTCATTAAGCTGATCATTGTTGGTTATAACATTTAGATCCTTTGTGGTGGAATGCTCAACATTTAACACAAGAACAGATAGTGGAGCATTGCCAAAATATAGGTCGCCAGAAAAGCCCATGCCAGTTCCAAATGTCCTAGTCAGTATCCCTTTTAGAGAAGCGTAATATAGTTTGTAGTTATCAATGCTCGGTCTGAAAAAAGATACTGAACGATTTTTATTTTTAAAATAGTCGTAAACATAGTCAATAACATCATCTATTTGGTAGCACTCATATTCCTTTAAACGATACATATTTCGTGCAAACTGTTCCAACAGGTAATTCTCTTTTGGTGAGTTTACTAATTTATCAAAGATGTTACAAGCTTCTGTGAGTTCAGCATCGTTGGGTTTGGGGATTGGCGTCTGCCAAATGTCCCCGGCCTCTAACTCGTCCCGTTCTACTAGCCACTTTCTATTTGTAAGTATATGATAATACGAAAATACTCTTGAACCTATTATCACGCTCAAGTACTTAAGCTGTTCAATTTCACCGTGAATTCCCAAAAGGCTATGGTTAAACACAGCATCATAATCCAACACTTCTGAAAGAAATGTTCCATTTTTATGGCTCTGTTTAATTATCAAATGTGGAGCAGCAAAAATCTCTCTAGCATTTTTGACAACGCACTCAAAGTCATGGAAATCAACTATCGGAAGTTCGTCGGATGAAACATAATATGGTTTAAAGGATTTTGCTTCTATCAATGGAAGACCTGTGAAGTCATAACATTGATGTTTCCGATTTCCTCTTTTGAACCCTTCAGCAGTTGTCATGTGATTTTCTTCAATAAATGATGCCATAGGTGCAAAAGTACTTTGCATTTTTCCTATTAATTCAAGATCTCTAGGTGCTCCCCACATTGCAATTTTCCAGATTCTATCGTCATCAATAATGTCATGCGGAATTCTACATATATCGGTAGGATCAATAGAAAACTTCCTGGTATCTTCAATTGTATAAATTGGCTTTGGTGTACAATAAATTATTGGTTGCTTGAGCTCTTCCCTTTTGGGAGTATAGATAATGGCAGCAGCGGGTCCACTAGCGTGATCAAATAAAAATTTTCTATATACTGATAAATTTATAATCGCTAGAACATTGTTATCCGAAAAAAGATTTGCTCTATACATCCTACTTTTATCAGACCTATTAAAAAGCAATCCCTTACTAGGCATAAGGAGACAGATAATTCCGTTTTGTTTGCACAACTCTGAACACTTGATAGAAAATGCCTGTGCAATTTGCTTATCACCTATAACACGATTTACTTTCTTCAAGTACTCTTTCGTTTTTTCGGTAATGTTACTCTGCCAAGGTGGATTACCAACAATGACATCATATCTTTCTTTATTAAAAGACTTATCCTCATCGAAAAAATCACTTGAAATCAAGTTCTTACCTAATAGAGAAGGAAATGAAAGCTTATCCCAGATGCTTCGTGGGTCTAGGAAGTCACACATTGCTAAACTAAGGCTAAACGAGGCGACTCGAATTGCCTCTTCATTAATATCT
Organism: Roseburia sp.; assembly: GCA_030844625.1. Classification (GTDB taxonomy): domain Bacteria; phylum Bacillota; class Clostridia; order Lachnospirales; family Lachnospiraceae; genus Eubacterium_G. The sequence continues at coordinate 2,697 of JAUUNJ010000210.1, forward strand.
ACACCAAAAATACTATTTTTCAAGAGAAGATTTAGTCGATCACAGGTGATTGCTTGAACAGCGTTTTGTGACATCCATCTACAAACCAGTCTTCTATATGCTTCAACTAAAAAAATGCCCGAACCGCATGATGGATCAAAAAATGATATATCTTTATATTCGCCTTCCCAAGGATACACTTCATCCATGACCAAGTTGACAAGATGGAGAGGTGTATAATATGTTCCTTTCTCATCCTCTTCGTCTGACAAATGAAAAAATAACTCGTAGATACTACTGATTAACTGAATGGGGATAATGTCAAAACTATAAAGCGGCCATAAGGTAAGTTGTCTGCTCTCCAATTCGCTGTTACCTAAAATAAATGTGCGAAGCTCATCCAAATCATCTTGAGTAATGATCTCTGTTTCAATTTCTGAGACTTGCAGCGTATCACCATTAAATTTGTCTTTAAGTGTTAAAAATAAGTTATAAGTTGCTTCTTTACTGTTCAGCACATCAGTATACCATTTCGCTGACTCCATAAAATTGCAATAAAAATCTTGTGGAAATACGGTTTCTCCGTTTGAATCTTTTCGTTCTTCCAGATATTTAATAAAAATCGACCGGCTGAGCAAAGCGTGAACTACACCCGTAATTATTTCTTTGCTCTTATCGCATCTTTTACTGATTTGATTGATCAATGTTCTGCGCATTATTCTCAAATTTGATATTAGTGTGGCATCAACTCGATTTTGAGCATTAAACCTCGTCATGCTTTGACGCCAGTATTCGCCACTTTCAAGCAAGGAACGATGATACTTCTTTAAGGCAAGTTGCTGTGAAACCAATCCATCTGTTAAACTTAACGTTTCAATTATCCCTGCAGTAGGATCAAGATTTCCATTCTCAATGACTTGCGGTGTTTCATAGTTGTTATAAATCAAAATTTCATCTGGAGTCACCACGAATAACAACGGAGCCTCTCCGAGATTCCAAGAAAGACGATGTAACTCTGCGACTTGTTTCGCATCATATTTTTGAATAACGGAAAAATAGATAAGCGGAACTTTAGCAATTCCGTTTACATCGCGAAGAAAATATACAGCGTCAATTCCTATCTTTTCATGAACTTGTGTATAAAATAGTCTTTGAAAGGAAGTCATGCTCTGCAAATTGTCTTCTGTAGCCAAACCAGTACCGCTATTTATATCAAGGCATTCGAATATGCCATTTAGTAATTCACTCATATTTCTGCCTCCACATTATTTTTCCAACTAGTTACATGTTACTTGATTGATACTTGGTAAAGTAAATATAAAATCAAGACAAGTATATTCCCATATTCGATTTCTCGTGCTATTGTTTCTTTGCATAATTATATTATATTTTTTCAATGTAGCAAATGCCTTAGAAACTGAATTATATGATAAGTTTAAATGCTCTGCTGTAATAGGAATACTGGTAACAGGAGATACTTTAAGGTATTCATACACACTCCAAACACTTTTTGTTTTCGGTACTTTGGCTCTTAACTTTTCCTCATCTAGTTTAATTGTTTCTTCGTATTTTTTGAGCAGATCTACACTAGTTTGAGTTGCTTCATTGATAATCCGTATGAAATACTTGATCCAACGCACGTAACCGCCGCTGTATTGCGTTGAACTGAGTATATCAAAATACTCGTTTTTATTAAAGAATAGGTGCTCAGATAGACACAGCCCAGATAACGCTTTGCCTGCAATTTTTTTCAGTACCATGAATATTAGAATACGTCCAACAATTCCATTATATTTCTCAAATGGATGTATCATTTCAAATTGATAGTGTACTAACGCAGCTTGAATCAAAGGATCATCCTCACTGTCATAGAGGTAAGCAGAAATATCGGCCAATGATGGCAAAACATCTTCTGGAGCTGTTGGGTTATAGGTTTTTAAGTTTGATATTGCGCGTTGTAAAAATGTTTGGGTGTTGCGTATACTTATTTGTTGTTCTGCTTTATCACCATATAAAGCGATGCTACATATTTTGCTATATTCCTGAGCTGCAAACTGCATATCTACGGCTGATTTATAAGCTGACATTAAATTTTTTATAGACTCTATATTACCCTTTCCAGCCTCTCTTTTAACTAATATATTTCTAAAATCTAATGCACCATAATAATCTATCATTTTGGAATAAGTGCATTCCTTTAAGAGCATCAATTCACAAAATGAGTTTTTATTTGGTGCATACTGAAGCAACCCTTCTAATAATCCAAGAGTGTGATATGTCTCAATCAAAAGCGCCATCAGTTCATCATCTATTTTGAAAAATGTATTACCTTTCAATGGACGCGGTGTGAAAGTATAGTATATAAAATTCAACTTTCCATTTTTTCTTTGTTCGGTGTAATCTCCTGTATATGGATGCATTTTTATCCCTCAGTATCTATTTTATTTATTTCAATTATAGCAGATAACTAAAAACAATAAAAGTGACATCACAGTATTAATTTCAATAATGCGCTAAAAAAATGAAATAAAATAACTAATTTAACTTTCATGACTTAGGCACCCGTATGTCAAGCCCACGACAAAAAATTTATAACTTTTTTTGCAGTTTTTC
>JAUUNJ010000211.1 GCA_030844625.1 Roseburia sp.
CCTGCACCAATCTGGGTAATTATAAATCTTCTGAACGCTGCGGCAACAATTACCATTACCGCACCAATTGCCACTATAATTATGGCGGAACTAAGGTTTGACGTGAGCACAACTACCAGGATGGCTCCCACAAGTGAAATACCAAAAATCTGATAACAGGTCTTTGTTTTTTCCAAAGCTCTGCTTCCACATTTGGAAAGCATATATGCAGTCATTACAATAACACCTATTTTGACCAGTTCTGCAGGCTGAAACTGAATACCTCCCATTCCAACCCATCTTCGTGCTCCATTATTTTCAATTCCTAAAGGTGTCCTTACCAGAAAAACTGTCAGAATCGCAAAACCATATATTAGTTTATCCAGTTTTTTCCACGCCCGGTAGTCCAATATGGTAACAGGTATCATTCCAAAACATCCAATTATAGTTGCCCTGATTTGTCGTTTCAAATAAAAAGCCGAATCGTCCTGTGCTGACATTCCCATATATGAGCTGGCACTATATAATAACACATAGCCCAGCAACATAATAAAAATCCACACAAAAAGCAGACTGTAATCAAAATAGAAATGTCTTTTGTTTCTCTTTATGTTTTTAGTCGTTTGGTCATTACTTTCAGGACTGTATTCCTTTTGCACAAGACCGCTCCCTTCAACAAGGTTTTATTTTTTTAAATTTCTGACGTATTCTTTAAACAAATTTCCTCGCTGTTCATAATTATCAAACATTCCCCAGCTGGCACATGCCGGTGACAAAAGTACCGCATCTCCCGGCTCTGCCTTCCTTGCGCATACGCTTACTGCCTCTTCCAGAGATTGGGCAAACACAATATTATGAAACCCATGTTTTTTTACGGTTTCTCTGATCTGTTCCGCTGTCTGACCCAATAATACCAGACATTTTATTTTATTGCCAAAAGCCTCTGCCCATTCATCAAAGGAAACTTTTTTATCGTATCCTCCTGCAATAAGAATGGTAGGTCTTGTCATTGCCTCAATGGCTTTGATGGAAGCATCTGTATTTGTCCCCTTGGAGTCGTTGTAATAAATCACATCATTGATTGTTTCCACATATTCAATCCTGTGTTCAACTGCCTTAAATTTCCTGATGGATTCTCTTATGATTTCCACCGGAACATTCATATTCACGGAGATGGCAATTGCTGCCATTATATTTTCAACATTATGTATTCCCACAAGGGTTGTATCTTCCGTTGTAGTAACAAAGATTTCCCGACCATTATCTGAATACATGATATTTTTCCCGTCTAAATAAACACCGGGTTCAACTTTCTGCCTGCTGCTGAACCATATAATTTTATTTTTTAATTTCGATGCATATTCCCTTAAAATAGGATCTTCATAGTTAAGTATAACCGGCTGTTGTTCCTCCTGATTCTTTGCTATGCTCATCTTGACATCCGTGTAACACTCCATTGTATAATGCCGGTTCAGATGATCCGGTGTAATATTGAGAACCACACTTACATCCGGTTTAAATTTATGTATTGTCTCCAACTGGAAACTACTGATTTCGGCTACCGTAACTGTATCGTCATCGGAATCAAAAGCTGTAGTTGTGTAAGGATTTCCTATGTTTCCGACAACATCCACATGTTTGTAGTAAGCCGACATAATCTCTCCCACAAGTGCAGTTGTTGTTGTCTTCCCGTTGGTTCCTGTTATCGCTGCCAGCTTTCCTTTTCCAACAATATATGCCAGTTCCACTTCACCCCAGACAGGAATTCCCGCTTCCTTTACTTTTATAACAAAAGGTGCATCAATGGCAATTCCCGGACTTAGTATCATCAGATCGGTTTTATTGATTGTATCGTCAGTCAATTCTCCAAGAATCACCTGAACATTTTTTCCATCTTCCACCTTTGAAAGAATGCTGTCTTTATCCAGCGCTTCATTTCCATCATATATAATTACGGATGCTCCTACTTTTTTTAACAGATTGGCTGCACCAATTCCGCTTTTCCCGGAGCCTGCAACCAAAACCACTTTATCTTTAAAATTCATAATATCTTATCCTCTTCACTATTACTCTTATCTAATCACTCTTATCTTTTATAAGGCAAGATATGCCAGCAGACAAAGTATTGCGGTAACCACGGCGAAAGCTGCAACTACCTGTGTTTCTGAATATCCACTTTCCTGAAAATGATGATGAAGAGGTGCCATTTTAAACACTCTTCTTCCCTCACCAAACTTTTTCTTGGTATATTTAAACCATGTCACCTGAATCATAACCGAAATCACTTCAATTAGATAGATAAAGGCTACAATTACTATAAATATTGGCATCTTAAGCATAAATGCTGTAGCCGCCACAAACCCGCCTAATGCCAGCGATCCTGTATCTCCCATAAATACCCTTGCCGGATATACATTATACAGGAAAAATCCCAACAGTGCACCTACAAATGCTGCTGTAATCGCCTCTACTCCGCTGCCAATTGCTACCATTGTAAAAAATACGGAGATTATGATTGTGACACTTGTAGCCAGACCGTCGAGACCGTCCGTAAAATTAGCTCCATTCACTGTGCCGATAACAACAACAAAAACAAACGGAACAAACAGCCACCAAGGCATTGTGACCTCCATTCCACCGGTAAATGGAATAATAGTCTTAGTTCCCAAACCAGAGTAATTCATAATATAGAAGCAGAAAACCGCCGTCACCACAAACTGACCAATAAGCTTCTGCAGTTCTGTTAAACCTAAATTTCTTTTTTTTACCACTTGTATATAATCATCGGCAAACCCAATGATTCCAAATCCCACTGTCACAAACAGTACCGGGACAATCTTTGTATTATGCTGTACAAATATGAACACCAGCGATGTAACGATCACACTGGCAAGAATAATCATTCCGCCCATTGTGGGAGTTCCCGCTTTACTCTGGTGAGACTGGGGCCCCACTTCTCTTATATATTGTCCGAATTTCATTTTTCGTAACATGGGAATTACGATGGGACACAATATTACACTTACCGCAAACGAAATAATAATTGCTACAATGATTGATGTTGATGTACTTAAATTCATTTTATTCTCCTTGTTCTTTTCCTTCCAGTAAATACGGAAGAATATTTTGGTATAACTGGCTGATGAGCGGCGCTGCCACCTGTCCTCCATAATATATTCCTTCAGGCTCATCTACAATCGCCATCGCAATGACCTGAGGATTATCTGCCGGTGCAAAACCCATAAATGAAGCTATGTATTTTCCCGAACCTCTCGGCAGTTTCTGGGATGTGGCAGTCTTCCCTCCAATCTTATATCCTTCTACCTGTCCTTTGCTTCCGGTTCCTTCCGATATAACCTTTTCCAATATATATCGCATAGTCTCTGATGTCTCTTTGGAAACAACATTTTGCGTTTCTTTATATTGAAAGTTTTCAACCACCTCTCCATCTGCATTCATTGATTTTACTGCAAAATGAGGCGTTATTAATTTCCCTCCATTGACTACGGCACTTGCCGCCACCAGATATTGTACCGGCGTAATCTGAAATGACTGTCCAAATGCCATGGTTGCCATTTCCACATTTCCAACGTTTTTTAACTGATGGATGATGGTCGACGCCTCCCCCGGTATATCTATTCCGGTTTTATCACGAAGTCCAAGTTTGTCAAGATATTTATAAAAATTCTTCGGGCCAACTCTTAATCCAATATCAATAAAAACCGGATTGCATGAATTCATTGTCCCCTCCAAAAAGGTTTCTGTTCCATGTCCGGTAGTTTTGTGGCATTTTATCCTTCTGTCATCTACAATCCTGAATCCGGGGCAGTTAAACTTTGAATCTAAAGTTACCACACCTTCTTCAAGAGCTGCTGTGGCAGTTACAACCTTAAATGTAGAACCCGGTTCATAAGTATCATTTATACATTGGTTCCTCCACATTTTATTTAACAAATCCTGCTTTTTGTCTGCCGACAACTGGCTGTCTGTTTCATAATTCAGCGTGTAGGGATCATTTAAGTCAAATTCAGGTGCATTTACCATGGCAAGTATTTCACCATTGTTTGGATTCATCACAATAATCGAAACATAGTTGGCTTTTTTTGCCTCCAGCGCATTGTATGCAATCTGTTCCGCATATTGCTGAATATTGACATCAATGCTTGTAATAAGATCATTGCCGGACACCGGTTCTACTCTTTCCTCCAGCGCCGTATCCTGCTCAATGCCCCTTGAATCTGTAGGCGTAAGAATTAATCCGTCTATCCCCTGCAGATATTTGTCATATTTTACTTCCAGACCTATAATACCCTGATTATCAGCTCCGGTAAACCCCAGAACCTTTGACGCCAGACTGGAATAAGGATAATACCTTTTGTAGTCTTCGTCAACCTTTACCCCTTCCAGATTATACTCTCTTATTCTATCACCAATTTCCTTTGAAATGTTAGATTTTATTTTTTCCCTTACACTTCTTTTGGTTACTTTCTTTCGTATTTCTTCTTGATCAAGCTCTAATTCCTTGGATAATATTTCTATAACTTTCTCCGGCTCCTTGATCTGGTTATATATTACTGAGACTGTGCAGACGGTTTTATTTGATGCAATAATCTTTCCATTCCTGTCCACAATCTTTCCTCTTGGAGCTTTTATCTTTCGTTCTCTTTCCTGAATTTCAAGAGCCTTTTCTGAATAATACTGGGATTTAAATACCATAAGATATACCAGTTTTCCCGTAATACCAAGACATATAACGATAATACAGATAACATATAAAAGCAACAGCTTACGGTTAATTGTTTTTACCTCATTCATACTCAGAACCCTTCAATGGCTTTTATTATAATCTATTCTTTATATTGAAATGCTATTCATTGTCTTCATTATATATGAGGGAACCGTCATCTCCTTCTATGATTCCATTGGCATAAAATTCCGTTTCGAGAGACTGTTTTTTTGCTTTTTTCTCCACCTTTTCCGTTTTTTCAACACCCAGATATGGCAACACCTGCTTCATGATATCAGTCCATAATTCCGTATTGTATGCAGTTGCCTGCGTATTATCCTTTGGGCTGTCCATCAGTGTATAGCACACAACTTTCGGATTTTCACATGGAACACATCCCAGAAAGGATAAAATATATTCTCCCTTAATTCTCCCCTTGCCTTTTCCTGATGTATCCACCTTTTCTGCCGTACCTGTTTTGCCACCAACTGTATATCCTTTGATCGCTGCTGTTGTACCTGTTCCTTCTGTTACTACTGCTCTCAGACATTCCTTGATAAAATCCGAAGTATCTCTTG
>JAUUNJ010000212.1 GCA_030844625.1 Roseburia sp.
TTCTGTTTTATCAAGATGTGGTGTCGGAATATCTGATATAGAGTTAGATTTTTCACATATTCATGAGTTTAATTCAGAAAGTATTTTAGCATCTATTGGAGAAGCAACATCCAATATCAGTGAAAAAATATTGCTTACAATTGGAAAAACTATTCGTGATTATAACCGTGAACATAAAATTTTTGAAAACAGACTTGATAAAATCGAACATACATACTATAATAACAACAAAGAATATGAAGAAAGCAACACAAACATAATCAATAATCAAGGAGGAAGGGAAAATGAATATAGAATACATTCAGAACGGGGATTATCAGATTCCGAATTTGACACTAAAAGAACAGCCGGAGACTCCTCTAACGAAATGGGGATTGATGGCGAGAAATTATCTACTGGAAACACACAAGTCAAAATTGATGACCTGGGAAATGAAAGGAGAGGACAGAACGAGATTGTTGGAGATTCAGGAACGAGCAGAAATGATTTTTACCAATCTCGTGGAGGAAATGAAGAAGATAGAGCATATAACCGAGGAACTCAAGGCGAAGAATCAGCTGGAGTGGGTGCGTCAAGTCAACAACATAAGGCAGAGAGCCGAGGAGATAGTAAAAACGGAAGTAATTTATCAGATTTAGATGAAAATTCTAATTTTATTCAGATGACATTATTTCCTAGTTTTGAAGAACAATCCGGAAATATTGCAGTGGCGGTATCAAGAGAAGAAAATGCTCTTGATACTGCCACTTTTTCTATACCAGAAGAAGTGATTATTGCTGCATTAAAATTAGGTGGAGCGCAGTCACATAGCCAATACTTTATTTATCAGCGTTATATTCATGATCAGGATATGATACAGTTTAAAAAGTTTATAAGGCAGGAATATGATTCTATCGGTCATGGAATAATCTTTGAAGGGAAAAAATATTCTTTCTGGTTTAACGAAAGCGGAATGAATATTGCACATGGAACCTCTGCCTTTGGAAGAAGTTCCTACTTGATAGAATGGAGCGGTGTTACGGAACGTATTGCAAAAATAATAGAAAGTGGAAATTTTATTTCTAAAGAAGCTGCATATTTATCCAAAGAATATGTAATGAATGAGCTTGCAGGGAATTTGCAGCTACATTTAAGAGATGTTTATAGGAAACTTGAGTTAAAAGAAGATTTTAACAAAGAATATTTTTTGGAGCGTTTATCTGATAAAAATAGAATAAAAGAAATCTCTAAAAGGTTATGGGAAATTGATGATGTTTATAGAGATAAAATTAGTATGTGGTCATACAGAAAAAATAAAAGATTGATTGATGATGTCTATAATATTTCGAAAGAACCAATTCAGTATGAGTTTGAGCCAGAATATAAGGAGGCAGAAGCTAGTTTTATTACACAGGAAGAAATTGATTATGTTCTTAATACTGGTTCAGGATTCGAACGAGGAAAAGAAAGAATATATGAGTTTTTTATTAAAAATGATGAACAAAAGAAGAGAGTTAATTTTCTAAAAATAGAGTATGGAGTAGGTTCACGTTCTCCAGGAGGATTAGGAAAAGTTTGGAATAGTCATCAGGATCATGATGCAAAAGGGTTAAAATTATCAAAAGGAAAAATCACAAATCCATTTATTGAAACATTATTGTCCTGGAATGTTGTTGCAAAGAGAATAGCAGAACTTATTCAGGATGGAAAATACCTTTCCCCAGAACAGATTGAAATTCTTGCAAATGATAAGATAGTCGAGGATGCATCAAAAAATCAAATAGATAGTCTGGAGCATAATAACTATTTGAAATTTGATGAATTATTTAACGATATGTTTAACGGAAAAGTATCATATAAGAGATTTACGTTTGACAGTGAAACATTTGAACCTCTTAGCGTTGGATATATTGGAAATAATTGTTTTTCTATAATGCATACCTTTGTACAAAACGGAGATTTGATGCGTGATCCGGAGATTGTAGTAAAGGCAGATAGAGAGAATCAGACGATTTCAGCAGTATCCTATGAGAACAGTTCTCTAGGTATTTACAATGAATTAAGTGAACTAGAGGAAATTAAGGATTGTAATATTTTCTTAGAAACATGGTTAAAAAATATTGGACAACAGAAGCAACCATTACGAGAAGAGTATATTAACTATGAGGAACATGAGATCATTATAGAACGTGCCGAGGATGGAGAGATTACAAGCATTGGCTGTGATTCGGAAGAGATTCTCAATAAATATAAATTAGAACAAAATATTGAAGATATTCAGGAACATCCAGAGGAAATCAAGATAGCAGAACAAGTCTGTATATCCTTAAAAATGGATGATATACATTTTTCATGGAATACAGAAAAAGATTGTATTGTTGTCGTGGATGAATTTGGGAATAGTTGGCTTGGAAAAGAGTTTTATTCTTTTATATTGACAGAAGTTGTGGATATTGAAAATAAAGAGACATTGATTCCATTTTCAAAAGATGTACTCGAACCTTTTTTGTATTATGCACAAAAAAATGGATTTGAATTGACAGTGCTCAAAACGGATAAAAATGTAAAAAACAGTAATTTAATTCCGGCAATAAATTTTCACATCACAGATGAATCCCTGGGCATAGGAACACCAAAAGAAAAATACCATAAAAATATTGCAGCAATTAAAACATTGAAGGAATTGGAAACAGAAGATAGAAATGCTACTCCAGAGGAACAAAAGATTTTATCTGAATATGTTGGATGGGGTGGTCTTGCAGATTGCTTCGATGAAAATAAACCCGCTTGGAAAAATGAGTATTCAGAATTAAAATCTCTGCTGACAGAGGAAGAATATCGTTCTGCCAGGGAAAGTGTACTGAATGCACACTACACAAACCCTGTCATTATCAGAGAAATGTATAATACGCTCGATAGAATGAGATTTGTAAGAGGAAATATATTAGAACCGGCTTGTGCTGTAGGTAATTTTTTTGGGATGATTCCGGAAAAATTTAATGATAGTAATCTTTACGGTGTTGAGCTTGATGATGTTTCAGGAAGAATTGCACAGAAATTATATCCGAATGCAAAGATTGACATTACCGGGTATGAAAAAACAAATTATCCAAATGATTTCTTTGATGTAGCCATTGGAAATGTACCTTTTGGTGATTATCGGGTAAATGATAGGGAATATCAGAATGAAAATTTTTTGATACACGATTACTTTTTTGCAAAGTCTCTTGATAAGGTTCGAAGTGGTGGTATTGTTGCTTTTATTACAAGCAAAGGTACAATGGATAAAAAAGATGATACTGTGAGAAGATATTTGGCTGAGCGTGCTGAATTTTTAGGTGCGGTAAGATTGCCCAATATAGCATTTAAAGCGAATGCGGGAACAGAAGTAACCTCAGATATTATCTTTTTGAAAAAAAGGGATGGATTATCTCATGAAATTCCAGAATGGGTTTCTACAAGCTATAATGAAGATGAAATCCTTATGAATAGTTATTTTGTGGAGCATCCAGAAATGATTGTAGGAAATATGAAGATGATTTCTGGACAATTTGGAATGGAAAGTGCTTGTATTCTTGATGATACTGATACATTTGAAGAAAAATTAGTAAAAGCCTTAAGAAATATTGAAGGTGAAATAGAACTTCAGGAATTGGATGAGATAGAACCAGAAGAAAAAGAAGATATTATTCCTGCTTTGCCAGGAGTGGATAATTTTTCTTATGCTGTTGTTGAGGACAAAATTTATTATAGGGAAAATTCTATTATGCACCCGATTGATATACCAGAAAATCATAAGGAACGTGTAAAAGGTTTAATACAGATTCGGGAATGTACATATAAACTGATTGATTTGCAGATGAATGATTATAGTGACGTTGAAATCCAAGCAGAACAACAGAAACTGAATGATTTATATGACGAATTTGAAAAGAAATATGGAAGAATTTCCTCAAAAGCAAATGCCAAATATTTTGATTCCGATTCAGGATATCCTATGATTTGTTCTTTAGAATTATTTGATGAAGATGAGTTCATAGGAAAAGCAGATATATTTAGTAAAAGAACCATAAAAAAGGCAGAAAAGGTAACGTCTGTTGACACAGCAAGTGAAGCACTTACTCTTTCACTAAACGAAAAAGGTAAAATTGATTTACTGTATATGAGTGAATTATCCGGCAAAGAGGAAGATGTGCTGACACAAGAACTAAAAGGAATTATCTTTAAAAATCCGTTAACCGGACAATGGGAGCCGGCAGATGAATATTTATCCGGAAATGTTAGAAATAAACTGTCTGTAGCCCAAAATTTTGCTAAAACCAGTGATGAATTTATTCCAAATGTGGAAGCGTTAGAAAAAGTGCAACCAAAGGATTTGGATGCTTCTGAAATTGATATAAGGCTTGGAGCTACATGGATTGATACAGACACGATTACTGATTTTGTAAGAAAAGTCTTAAAGCCAAGTGAATATATGTTTCGCTATGAATGGTTAAAGATCATGTATTCGGAATATACACATGAGTGGAGAATCAAAGGAAAGAACGCAGATTCATCTAACCCACTTGCAAATTCAACGTATGGAACGGATAGAATTAATGCCTATAAAATTTTAGAAGATACTTTAAATTTAAAAGACGTTCAGGTTTATGACAGAATAGAGAATGCCGATGGAAGTATAAGCCGTAAACTAAATCAAAAAGAGACAACCATTGCAATCCAAAAGCAAGATGCACTAAAAGAAGCGTTTCAGGAATGGGTATTTAAAGACCGTGACAGACGAGTAGCTTTGTGCAAGAAATATAATGAAATATTCAATTCCATAAGACCAAGAGAATATGTGGGAGAAAATCTGACTTTTCCGGGAATGGCACTGGATATAACATTAAAAACTCATCAAAAAAATGCAGTTGCAAGGCAGTTGTATGGACCAAATACACTTCTTGCTCATTGTGTAGGTGCCGGAAAGACTTTCGAAATGGCAGCTGCAGCAATGGAAAGTAAGCGCCTTGGGTTATGTAGAAAGTCTCTTTTTGTTGTTCCAAATCATTTGATTGGAGACTGGGCAAAAGATTTTTTAAGACTTTATCCCGGTGCAAAAGTTCTGGCTGCAACAAAGAAAGATTTTATACCACAAAATAGAAAAAAGTTCTGTTCAAGAATTGCAACAGGGGACTATGATGCAGTAATTATTGGACATTCGCAGTTTGAAAAAATACCACTTTCTATAGAACGACAGGCTGCAATTATACAATCACAGATTGATGAAATTGGAAATGCTATTA
>JAUUNJ010000213.1 GCA_030844625.1 Roseburia sp.
AGAATCTGATATCCTTTTGTGTCATCTGGATCGTCATCGGTATCCACAGGAATGATTGCTACACAGCCTTCATCCATCATGGACATAACAACATCTTGGATAAATGCCCTACCAGTCTGATCAAGATTGGCTTCCAACGACAAACATTCGTTTAAACCGCTTTTTATAACATTTAAAAACCGCCCTTTATCATCCAACTGAACGTGCTGAATGTTGATGGCGGCTACGTCTAAAGCGATTCTATTGTATACGGACGTGACTATCGATCTTTCGTTTCCTCTGGTAAGGCGAAAACGATCAGGACGATATGAATAACCCGAACCGATATTCTGTGACATCATGGTAGGGGCTCTATTGCGAAAAGCATTCCAGGCATTTTTAAACCTGGAACTTAATGATAAATCCATTTTGAATTCTCACCTCCTAAAAATAGGCAAAAAAAAAGACCCCTTTTCTTAAGAGGTCTCCAGTAATTTTACACCGGTATTTTGTTCAGTATAGATTCGCATATGATTCCGTTACTATCGGGATTATAATGCTCGTCTAAACACTTCAGTGTCAGGAAATTCCCAACCTTTTCTTCTATGTCTGCCCAATATTCATCGGTCTCAGATAAACCGTTAAAATTGCAGTCCAATCCGAGTGACTGCATAAGGTTTATTTCTTCTTCACTGAACATATGCTCATCCTTTCTTTAAATATTTACGCTTTGTTCTACTTCCTGTACACCAAGTGGTTGTTATGGTTCCATTTTCAGGATTCACTGCTACTGTCGCAGATTTCCCTATAAACTGCTGACTTGGTCGTCCAAGGTTATCGGTTTTTGTTTTAATGCTACCATGATTCAACGGATTTTTCAATGCATCCAAAATTCCTTCAACGGTTACCGGTCTTGATTCTGTTTGTGTCCTATCAAGGGCATGATCTGAAAAGCGTGTAACCAATATTCCGTTTGAAGCTTTTACAGGTGTTCGCAACTTACTATTCATTCTTGCCTGGATAGAGCTTCTATCATGAGCTAATTGTTCTTTCGTTCTCCGAACTCCCCATTTCATACCTTTTATTCCATAATGCATCAAATTATCATTTGATTCGATACGAGCTACTTTTCTGATGGTGTAGGGTCGTAATACAGAAGAGCAATCAATTAACTTTGCTATTAGCATCTTTATACCCCCTACTCGAATGCTTCCCGATTCGCCTTGAATGCGATGTACGCATCCATCATTGCGGCGACGGCATCGATTTTTTGCTCATACCGCTTTTTCAGCAATTTACGGTTCCCGTTAGTATCTTCCAGAGTAATACAGTTTCCCATAGCAAATGTCATCAAATCCTCATCAAACAGGAGCATTCGCTCTTCTGAAAGTTTCTTCAATTCGCCAAGTGGGACAGATTCTGTCTTTGCACCCTGGATAACTTTTTCTATTCCGAATGGTCCATTTTCACTTGCCCAACGTTCAACAAATTCCTTTGCATTGTATGGGTCATAACCAAAGCATCGTACATCATAACCGCATTCAATAATATGGTTATCCAAATCCTCATATACTTCCATCATGTCAAGAACCGTCCCTTCCAACACAATAAGACTTCCCTCTTTCATAAACTGATCGTATTTAATTCTCATTGCTGCTGGGAGTTTCATCAGAGTCGATGAGGAAATGTAGTTTCTGGTTTTGATGCCGAATGATCCGTTCGACAATGGGAATAAAAATGTGAATGCACAGAAATCGTCGCCTTGTGATAAATCAGCTCCCAAAGAACATGGCATCTGCCAATAATCTCGATGGCGATGTGGGAGAGTTTCTTCATATGTAAAGTAATATGTGTATCCCTCCATAGGAAGTCCGAAGCGCTTAGCCAAAATATCGTTTCGAGCTGCCGGAGCCTTTTCTGCTCTCTCAACGTCCAGCTGATAGGTTTCATAAGAAACAGTCTTTCCAAGGTTCGGATTTGCTTTCAACCATTTATCCGGATCGGCAACCTCATCGATAGAATCCAGCTTATACCACCAGATCGATACGTGCGGATTGATATAATCCCCTTTTAGAATATCCATCAATTCCATTTTGATTGTATCGCCAGCACCGTTACGGACAGTACCCTCTGAACTGATCGCAACGATAAGGTAGTCGTTGACCTTCGATGCACCCTGTTCGATTGCTCCGATTACATCTTCTCGAATATCACCAGAAAGCCACTCGTCAACCGTCGCCACTTTAAGCTGAAGTCCCTGAAGTTTGTCGATTCTCATTGGACGAATTTCAAGAAGCGATCCAGTAAGGAAGTTTTCAATTCCTTTCTTAGTGGATGCCAATTTCATTCTATTCGCCTTTGATCCGGTTGTGTTCTGCAACGATCCTTCTGTAAGGAACTTATAGAAAGGTCCTCTTGATCTGGTAATAGCGGTTCGAATCGGGGACAACACCTCTTCTGCCTGCTTCATCGTCGGGGCTGTGGTTATCTGATGTGTCGTTGTGACATCAACATTTAAGAAGAAATTCTGCAAGCATGAACCATACATTGACTTTGCAGCACCTCTGGCCACTATGAGATATTGCTTATTAACTAATCTTTTTCGGATAGACTTGGTGACATAATGTCCACCATGACCATCTTCATAAGGTTCGTATACACTTCTCTCAACAAAATAGTACCAGCCGAAAATCTGCTCAGCCCAAACTTTAAATGTGTCAAGCAGTTTCAAATCTGAACCGTCAGTTAAAGTAAGCTCATTCTCGCAATAACTGATAAACCCCTCTACTGCTTGATCGTCGTAATAAATTCCAGGATTTGCAATGAGATCATCGATTCGGTTCATCTCCATCTCGATTTCTCGGCATACCGGAATTTCGCCACGAATTACGGCATCACGAAACATGCCGTAGTATTTCGGGACGGCAGTGTTCGATAACGCCATTATTTTCTTCTCCTACTTCTTCTTATTCGGGTTTGCAGCGATGTACTGTGCGGCCTCTTTAAGATTGAATTCTTTTGTCATTGCAGTCTTTACGGCATAGGTCATTGCTCCAGCCGCAGCCACAGTCAACGCTTTCTTTCCGGATGCAGAAAGAATTTCTGACACATACTTTCTACCAGGTGCGATGTCGTCTTCTGTAAGATTCTTAAACTCGCGTTCTAATTTAAGTCTCTCAATCTTTTTCTTCAGATCGGCATCGGACATTGTTCGCCGATTCTTAACAGCAGCTTTACGTGCTGATACCTCATTCTTATCATCTGAAGATTTGGAAGAATGTCCTCTGGCTCTTGCAAGCTGTGCTTCTGATCTTCGAACTCCCCATTTCATTCCAAGAATTCCATGGTGTGCTAAATAGGTGTTATTCATTTTGAATCTCCCTCCTTTGCGATGTAACTGGTAACACCTCCGCTGGCATTGGATGTCTGATAATATGGAACTTCATGAATCACAAGGTCTTCGCTAAGCACCTTTCCAGATGTATCCAAAGTTTGAGTCTGATGCGCCTTTGGCGTAACTTCGTACGATCCAGAATAATGCTCAGGCTCGTCCGGATCGGTGTCATCGTTTTCCGCAGCAACATTTAGACGCCATTCGTACTCACTGATTTGTGTTTTATAACACTCCAGCACGGCCGAACTAAGCGGCGGATCGAAAAGAAGTTTGACCTTCAAATGCATATAAGATTTGACAAGCATGTATTTGGATTCATCAGAAATGAAATCTTTCCACGTTGCACTCTTATCTTCGATCATGAAACCTTTGGATGGACCGACACCAAGCTGTGTAAGAATTGAGAACACAGAATTGATGTGCATGATCAAATCTGCATCGAAATGTTCATACTCCTCTGCGATACCGAGTAATTTCTTGATTGATGTCAGTACACTATCTGTAATATTCATGATCGCACCTCCATCTAACAGAGTTTTATAAACTCACTCATGCAATACCCGCTGATACCATCCACAGTCTTTACTTTATAAAAACCGGAAACAGACTCATCGTTGCATACCTTCACAACTGTATCCGAACCGATGATTCCTAATGATCTGGATGCCTGCGTCGGGTCTTTGCGAATGTTTAAATTCATACAATTTACCACAACACCCATAAGTGGCTTCTTGTTTCCTTCCATAATTTTCCTCCTAATGCCTCCATGGGCATGTATCATTTTTTCGTCGTTCATTTGGAACTGTTAAAAGTAGTTTCTCATCTCCATAATGTATAGCATTGTGGGTCGATAAAGTTGTTGCAATTAGATACTCTGGATTCAGAACCAAATCAGTCCGCAACAGTATATCCTGCTGCCTTATTGGGTTCATGTGATGAATAAGAATCTTTCCACGAATCTCGTAACCATCCAATCCAAGATCGCATCCATTATCACGAATAATAATTTTTCTCCGAATGTCCTTCCATTCTTGAGAATTGTAAAATATCTGATTAAGGTATCTATCGAATCCGAATGTCTCTTCGCCAACTACTCCATCCAAACGAAGATACTCGTATCGTTCCTTAAAGGTTGGAATCTGCAAGAGTTCTGAATAGCATCTAAGCATCATCCACCTCATCTCCATGACCGCTATAACCACGAAATGCTTTTAATGCATCCGCATACAGTTTCTCAGAATTTTCAATAGATTTCAGATTCTGTGTCTTTGCCTCTATCAGTTCCTTCTGTTTTTCCAAAATCTCTTTTTCGATTCTTTCTTTCGTTGAACCGAGCTTTAAATAGTGAGTAATTACCTGAGATGAAGCTGTTCCCTCTCGTAACTGCTTTTCAGCCAAGTCAACCGCCAATGAAACAAGCTGATTTTCTCTCGCTTCTGGCGTTAATGCTGGACGCATCATCCTAGAAGACTCGGATTGCTTTGCTTTCCTCAAAGTTGATGCCTCCTTCCATTTAGTTGTTCGTTACTTCTGTGATAGTTCTCACATACTTTTCCAGTATTTAAAAGGACCTACAAATCATGACAATGCTACTCAACGAAAGGAGAACTAACTTTGAGCCGATCCCACAGAAACCGTTGTCAAATATCATGAGTTATAGACCCTTGTAAACACTGGAACAGCTGAAAAGGCTCCCTAAAAATACCCTCTGGGGAAATTTTAAAGACCGCCGCGATATGGGTGGGGGTATGTTTTTGAGACACCCCCCTATACCCCTTTTAATCATGTACTGGCGGTTTCGGCTTTTGATATGCCGACGAAATCACTTTTAGGAAGCTTTTTCTTTATGTTCATTTGTTTCTGATTTACTTGTAACCTTTCGAT
>JAUUNJ010000214.1 GCA_030844625.1 Roseburia sp.
GGACTCTTTGTCTTCTTTCCAGTCCATAAAATTGCGGTAATCATTAATCATAAGGCAATTGCCTCTAAGACTGGAATATATCCAGTTAATAAACCCTACGGAACTATGAAAAGTTCCTACCAGACCTACATAAAGAACAAAATCAGAAATCTGATAGCCACCTGTAAGTACCATATACACAAGCCATGTATACATAAGAACCTTCTGAATCAGCAATATTGATTCTATTCCTCCATTACATAAAATCCATCTGTTGTGATGTTTTTTATTGAGATTGTTAAAGAAATCATTTACTTTTCCAAATTCTTTTCTAAAGACATTTGACATATTGAAGAGTCTTAAATCCTTTGCATAATCAAAGTTTTTCGTTGTCTCTTCAAGATAGGTCATCTTGCGCCAGGTTGGCGCCATGGCATCGGAAAATTTCTCTTTATCCCGTTTCGTAACTATCGTTGAAATCTTTGCGATACCAAAAGATATGATGATAAAAGCAATCATAACCAAAAGGTTCTGAATCCCAATTAATGCAGCAGTTAAAACTGTTAAAGTACCCTGGGCAATAAAGTTTCTGCTTTCATACAAAACACCATGGAAACCATTGCCTCTGTATAATGCAGTCTTTGCTCTCTGGGCATAATCCAGAAAATCCGGTGATTCCATATTTTTAAAATCCGTATGGAATAATTTGTCCATCCTTTGTTTTTCTAAATATCCTTCTGTTTTTCGATATTCAAATTCAAAACTGTTGTAACATGTAGTTCCAATAATATCGAAAATGCAGCTGATTAAGCAGATTATGATAGTATAAGTTATGATTTTGTCTATTGGTAAATTGTTTTCAATAAAAGACAAAACATATTTTGGAGCATATGACCATAATAAGGTGCATACGATATCTGCCACAGGCTTTATCAATGTGATTGCCAAAAGTCTTAAGTTACTTTTTCTCTCAATATTTAAGGCGTATATAAAATTATTGATAAAACCATATTTCTTTTGTTTTTCCATTTTCTTTTCCCTTTCATACTTGCTATGTACAAGTATACCTCACAACTAGCCTTCTTTGTTTAACTTCTTAATATAATATACGTCTTCTTCTGTCAGATTCGCATTTTCCATCAGATCAGGTCTTCTTTCTATCGTTCTAAGTATGGACTGCTGTCTTCTCCACTCATCTACTTTTGGATGATTTCCCGATAAAAGTATTGGCGGTACCTCTTTTCCCATAAATTCCACGGGGCGTGTATATTGGGGATATTCCAGCAAATTATCATGGAAAGACTCAAATTCTGCCGAAACATCATTGTTAAGAACTCCCGGCACAAGACGGGATATGACATCCATCATAACCATTGAGGGAAGTTCACCACCAGTAAGAACATAATCTCCAATTGATACGTTATCTGTGACAATCATCTCAAGAACTCTCTCATCGATCCCTTCATAATGGCCGCACAAAAACACAAGGTCTTTTTCCTTAGCAAACTCCTGTGCCATGCTTTGGTTAAAAACCTTTCCCTGAGGAGTCATGTAGATAACCCGGGGTTTATATCCAACCGACTCGACTACCGACTCGTAACTTCTGTATACCGGGCCCGGCTGCATTACCATACCGGCACCGCCGCCGTAGGGATAATCATCCACCTGCCCATGCTTATTTCCTGCAAAATCACGAATATTGATTGCATCTACAGAAATCAATCCTTTGTTAATAGCTCTCCCTGTAATACTTGTGTTAATTCCCTGAATTATCATTTCGGGAAACAATGTGAGCACATGAAAATTCATCAATCCAAAAGTCCTTTCATTACGTGTACCTTAATAACTTTGTTATCTATATCTTTTTCAAGTATACATTGGTCAATGACAGGCAGAAGCACTTCCTTTCCACTTTCCATTTTCACAACATATACATCATTTGCACCTGTTTTTAAAACATCTGTCAGTTTTCCCAGACTTTCTCCCTGATCTGTGATGACGTCACATCCAATCAAATCTGCAATAAACTGTTGTCCTTCTTCCAAAGGAATGGCATTTTCTCTTGTCACAAGAAGATCCATACCCTTATAAGGAATCACCTGATCTACATTATCAAATTCCTGAAATTTTAAAATCACCATGTTTTTAAAATATTTTACCCCTGTTACGTGGAGTGTTATATATTCTTTTCCTGTATCCAGTATTGTCTCTTTTAAATAATCAAATCTTTTAATGTCATCGGTTGTAGGATACACTTTAACTTCCCCGCGTACACCGTGAGTGCTGCTGATGACACCAACTCTTAAATAATTTTCCATTAAATACTTTTTCCTTTATATAAGATAACAAGGCTGGCAAAAATACCAGCCTTGTTGCACTTGCGCTAAAGCAATAAATTACATAATTTCCACTTTAACTTTTTTATCGCATTTTGAAGAAGCTGCCTTAACAACTGAACGAATCGCCTTGGCAATTCTTCCCTGTTTTCCAATTACTTTGCCCATATCTTCCTGGGCTACATGCAACTGTAAAAGGATTTCTCTTTCAGTTTCTGTTTCGGTAACAACAACCTCATCCGGAGAGTCAACAAGTGCTTTTGCAATTGTTTCAACCAATTCTTTCATGGACTTACCCTCCTATGATTATTTTTCAATGCCAGCGATTTTTAAAAGCTTTCCAACAGTTTCTGTAGGCTGAGCACCGTTTGCTAACCATTTCTTAACTGATTCTTCATCTACATTGAATACACTAGGGTCCTGATTTGGATCATAAGTACCAACTTCCTCGATGAATCTTCCATCTCTTGGTGATCTTGAATCAGCTACAACTATTCTGTAAAAAGGTGCTTTCTTCTTACCCATTCTCTTTAATCTGATTTTTACTGCCATTTTTCTTTACCTCCGTAAAATTTGTGATTTGTAAATTAATTTATATATCAGAACAAATAAATGTTCCTGAATATGCTTATATAATTGGGACTGCTGTCCTCTGTCAGAAACCAAAAGGCATCTTAAATCCGCCACGTTTCTTACCTTTACCGCCCATTAATCCGGGCATACTTTTCATCATCTTTCTCGACTGTTCAAACTGTTTTACAAGTTTATTGACTTCACTGATATCAACCCCTGCTCCCTTTGCAATCCTCCTCTTGCGGGATGGATTCATCACATCCGGATTACTTCTCTCTTCCTTTGTCATGGAATAGATAATCGCTTCAATCCTGCCTAACTGTTTTTCATCAGGAAGCATATCATCACTGATTTTTCCACCCATACCCGGAATCATACTGAGCAACGAAGAAAGACCACCCATGTTTTTGATCTGTCCCATATATTCCAGATAATCATCAAATGTGAACTGGGCTTTCTTTAAGCGCTGCTCCATCTCTTTGGCTTTTTCCTGATCTATGGACTGTTCCGCTTTCTCAATAAGAGAAAGTACATCTCCCATTCCAAGAATTCTGGAAGCCATTCTGTCCGGATAGAACTGCTCCAGGTCTGAGAGTTTTTCTCCCATACCAATATATAGAATAGGCTTTCCTGTAATCGCCTTGATGGATAATGCTGCACCACCTCTTGTATCACCATCTAATTTGGTGACAATAATGCCATCAATTCCAATTTTTTCATTGAATTCTTTGGCGACATTTACTGCATCCTGTCCTGTCATGGCATCAACTACCAGAACCGTCTGGGTAAGTGCAATATGATCTCTTATTTCCACAAGTTCGTTCATCATGTCTTCATCCACATGCAAACGTCCTGCTGTATCTAAAATCACAACGTTATTGCTGTTCTTTTTCGCATGTTCAATCGCCGCCTTCGCAATATTTAGGGGTTTTTGCTTATCACCCATGGAAAAAACAGGTACCTGCTGTTTTTCACCGTTGATTTTTAACTGTTCAATGGCTGCAGGTCTATATACATCACAGGCTACAAGTAATGGTTTCTTGCCTTTTGCCTTTAACTTCCCTGCAATTTTAGCCGATGT
The DNA here is from genome assembly GCA_030844625.1 of Roseburia sp. Lineage (GTDB taxonomy): Bacteria > Bacillota > Clostridia > Lachnospirales > Lachnospiraceae > Eubacterium_G. The sequence continues at coordinate 3,970 of JAUUNJ010000214.1, forward strand.
AGTTGTCTTACCTGCACCCTGAAGACCCATCATCATTATGACAGTGATTTCATTGTCCGGAAGCATCTTTAACTCTGTTGTTTCTGAACCCATCAGTGCGGTCAATTCTTCGTTAACAATCTTAATTACCATCTGCCCGGGTGTTAAACTGCTCATAACATCCTGACCAACGGCACGCTCATTGACTTTTTTGATAAAGTCCTTTACAACCTTAAAACTTACATCAGCTTCAAGAAGTGCAATTTTTACTTCCTTGAGAGCTGCTTTTACATCATCTTCGGTAAGTCTGCCCTTACTTTTTAAATTTTTAAATATATTTTGTAATTTATCAGATAAGCTTTCAAATGCCAATGCCTGCCTCCTAATAATTGTCTAAAATTTCCTGTGCTATTTGTTTGATTTTTGAAACATCCTCTTCCTTACACTGACCATCTGCCAGTTGGCAAATCTTTAACACATCTTCCTTTGTCTTGGAAAATCGCTCCACCAAATGAAGTTTTTCTTCATAACCGTTAAGAGTTTTATCACATCTCTTCACCAGATCGTGTACTCCCTGTCTGGATATACCACGCTCCTGTGCTATCTCTCCAAGGCTCAAATCGTTGAGAATAAAATCTTCATATATTTCTTTTTGATGTTCTGTAAGCAATTCTCCATAGAAATCATACAAAAGAGAACTTTTCAAAATATCTTTCATAACTGCACCTTTTTCTCACCTTGTGTATAATACAACACATAAAAGAAGGTGTCAAGTATTTTTTCTTGACACCTTTTGCTTTACAGATTTGGAGCCTGCTCCTTTGGATTATATCCTGCATCACTCAATGCTTTTAATATCTGTTTTTTGTGGTCATGTCCGAAACATTCCATTGTAACTTTCAATTCCACTGCAGCATTTCTATTTACCGAAACAAACTGATTATGCTCCAGCTTAATTACATTTCCCTGTTGTTCTGCAATTTTATTGGCAACTTTTACCAGTTCTCCCGGTTTATCAGGAAGCAGAACGGATACGGTGAACACTCTTCCTCTCTGAATCAGTCCGTGCTGCAATGTGGAAGACATTGTAATAATGTCCATATTGCCGCCACTGATAATAGAAACCACCTTTTTGTCTTTACACTTCAAATGATTTAAAGCTGCAATTGTAAGAAGTCCTGAATTTTCAGCAACTAATTTGTGATTTTCTACCATATCAAGGAAGGCATCTATCAATTCTTCATCTTTGAT
>JAUUNJ010000215.1 GCA_030844625.1 Roseburia sp.
AGAGTTGATGCCAGATAGGTAAGATCAGAAATATCAATGTTGGTAACAGTATATTTTGATGAATCCTGATATAATTTCATTGGCAGATTAAAATTATTTTTTATGGCAGGAACAATCTGACTGGCAAAGGAGTTAATATACTGCCTTTGACAAGCCATTCTCCGCAAGTTATCATCCAATAAAGAAATGTCTCTGTATCGTACAAATTCTTCTGCCAGATCACCTTTAATGGTAATCTGCTGACCTTTTGTGAAACTTCCAAAGGAATATTCAGGAGTGAGTGTAACCCCGCCAATATCATCGTTAAGGATTTTTATGGCAGACAAGTCTATTGCATAATATGCATTAATAGGTACATTGTAAATAAGACGTTCTACAGCAGTAACCTGATTTTCGGCGCTTAATGTCTGACCATCCCCATATGCATAGGCAAGACAAAGCTGTGCCTTACTGGTATCATAGTATGCCCCGCTTTCATCATAACGACTAATATCTGTCATGGTATCACGGTTAAGACATAAAATTTTAATTTTACCGTTTTTGGTATCATAAGTAAAAAGATATAATGCATCAGCCTGACCGGCAGTACCGGCAGTGGCATTTTCTTTTAATTCTGTATTATCGATACCCATAAATAAAATCGTGGCAATACTTGTGTTAAATTCATATTTATGACCGTTATAATAGATAAAACGTCCTCCATCTTCGTAATCAATTCCGTCAGGGATGTCAATATTTAAGTCGTTGTAGTTTAAAAGAGCTTGTTTTCCCTTATATCTCATGATTAAGAAAGCAGAAATTGTTCCTATTATTAAGCAGAGTAAAAATAGAAGGATTCCCACAAGAAATTTTTTCTTTTTGCTCCATTTCTTTTTGCCGCCGCTGTATCTTTTTCTGTTCTTATTTCTTTTATGTTTTTTTCCGTGTCCTGAGGTAGAATATCCAGAGCCCGAAAGGTGGCTGCTGTCATGTTTGGAATGGGAACTGCGGTGTTGATGACTATGGCTGCGTCTGTAATTTTCTTCAATGGTATCCCAGTCTACATCAAATCCTTGTGAATTCTCTTTGTCCGTAATAACATTATCCGATGAATGAAAATCTTCAGAAGAATTTTCTGTTCGGGTGTTTATCGATTCCGGATCGTCAGGAACAATCTCTATATTGCTATATAAATCATCAGTTTGTCGGCTCATCTTTTATTAATACCCCCTGTACTAAATATCGTGTATTGCTTGCACCGCTGGTACATGTGCTTAATGTAAGAATTTTGCTGTTTAAATTTAAATCCGCTTTTCGTGTGTTTTTGTTAAGTGAATCCGGATTTAATGTATATTGCAAATAGTTCTCTAAAACTTTATTGTCTGAAAAGTCAAAAGAATTTAATATATGCCGGTCATCATAAACATAGGCGGAGTATATTTTATAAGTTAATTTGTGATTTGGCATATAAATATACATATATTTATTTTTCTTGAAAAAGTTTTTATCCTCAAACTTATGCAGTGAGGCGAACATGGAACCATTCAGCATATTATGACCATAAAGAATCGTGACAGGATCAGAAAAGTCTTTTGCATTCTGCATTTCGCTGTAAATGGAACCGGCGAATTCATATTTCTTTTTTAAATTTCTGTCAAGATAAAAAGAGTCCCCTTCCTTGTCGGTAGGTTGAACAACAGCATAATCCACATTTGTGTTAGGAATATAAATCCACGCATATATGTCTGAATTGTCTTCCTGCATTTTTGTCCAGTTCAGATTATGATTTTCAGTGGCGGTAATTATTTCGCCTGTAGTATTCGTACTGCTGGTCTTTTGGATATATTCTGAATTGTCATTACCACTGAAAAAGTACAAAACTATATAAGTTGTTGAAACAATACATACGAGCATTGCCACAACCAGTACAATGCCCCAGAAAAATTTCTTTTTTTTCATCTTTGTAAACAATCCTTTTATATTTTCATTATAATTAAGAATATAAATAGTATATTATTTATGCCACGGTATGTCAAAGCATAAGTTATTAATTACAGAAATGATTATAGATTATGTCAGTGTGAAATGAACAAAATACAGACATTTATAAAATTTTTATTTGCACTTTATCAACATATGTGATATAAATGTATATTGTTAAAAGCAAATGGGCAGATTCCCGAGTGGCCAAAGGGGACAGACTGTAAATCTGCTGGCACTGCCTTCGAAGGTTCGAATCCTTCTCTGCCCACTATTTTAACAAGCCGGCGTGGCGGAACTGGCAGACGCGCAGGACTTAAAATCCTGTTGTGGCAACACAGTACCGGTTCGATTCCGGTCGCCGGCATTTGATGAAACACACGTATGTGTGTTTTTTTAGTTCTTAAAAAATCTGAATTTCCTATAGAATTAAAATATTCTGTCAGAATCACAAAAGCAGGGAAAGGGAGCCTTTTTTTACAATATTTAAAATTTGACAGACGTATCTATATTTGCTACCATAAAAATGCGAATATTATTATAATAGATAAATGAGGAAAATATTATGAAAATTGGATTTGGATGCGATCATGCTGCCATTGATTTGAAAAATGAACTGATTCGGTATATGACGGAAAAAGGATATGAATGTATTGATTTTGGCACAAATTATAATGAAAAGGGAGAAATAATTAAATGCGATTATCCTGCCAAGGGACGTGAAGTCGGCGAAGCTGTTGCAAATGGGAAAGTTGAGTATGGCGTTCTTATATGTGGAACAGGAATTGGTATTTCCGTTGCCGCCAATAAGGTTCCGGGGGTAAGAGCAGCGGTCTGCAGTGAGCCTTATTCTGCAAAATTGACCAAACAGCATAACGATGCTAACATTATTGCCTTTGGAGCAAGAGTTGTGGGCACAGAACTTGCAAAAATGATTTTAGACGAATTTTTTGGTACAGAATTTGAGGGCGGAAGGCATCAGAGAAGAGTTGATATGATTTCGGACATTGAGAAATACTATTGTAAGACCTTTTAAAACTAGAAGGTCTTTATCTTTTTGTGTATTATGAACCGAGAGCTTTGTGCGCAGAGGTGTTAATTGACTGCGCTAAAAAGAGAAATGATTATGAAAGAACAGATGAATAATGGTTAAGATAAAAGAAGTAAAGACAAAAAAAGAATTAAGAATATTTGCAGGATTTAATGAAAAAATGTATAGAAATGTTCCCCAGGCAATTCCGGATCTGATTTCAGATGAAATAGCTAATTTTACGCCAAAGAAAAATCCTGCATATGAGTATGCAGAATCAAGGCAGTTTCTGGCATACAAAGATGGGAAATGTGTGGGGAGAATTGGTGGCATAATAAGTCACAAGGCAAATGCAAAATGGAACAGAAAAAGAATAAGATTTACCAGAGTAGATTTTATAGATGACCTTGAAGTTTCGTCTGCTTTATTTAAGGCAGTGGAAGACTGGGGCAGAGAAAGAGGACTGGATGAAATTCATGGACCGATGGGTTTTTGCGATCTGGATCAGGAAGGTATGTTAATTGAGGGATTTGAGTATAAAGGAATATTCATAACAATTAATAATGCACCTTATTACAAGGAACACATGGTAAAATTGGGATATGGAAAATCTGTTGACTGGATTGAAAACCGCATTGATGTTCCAAAGGAAGTTCCGCCAATTTGGGAAAAAATTACGGAAAGGGTTCTCACGGAAAATGAACTGAGAATCTTTTGCGCAAAAAGCAGAAGAGAAATAAAAAAATATATTCCACAAATTTTTGACGTAGTTAACGATACAGCCAAGGATTTATATGGTGAAGTAGATTTAAGTAATGCTCAGATCAAAAAATATGTTAAGCAATTTATTCTTATGGTTAATTGCAAATATGCAACGATGATTATGGATAAAAACAATAAGATGATTGGTTTTGGTCTTGCTGTTCCGTCTATGGCGGATGCGGCTAAAAAGTCCAGAGGAAGGCTTTTTCCTTTTGGCTGGGCAAGAATGCTTTATGCACCCTATTCAAAACCGGATACGTTAGAGTTGTATTTGGTTGGAGTGAGAGATGCATATAAAAATAAAGGAGTTCCGGCAGTCTTAATTACTCAGGAAATGAAAGTCGCAATTGCTGATGGTATTAAATATGCAGAAACAGGACCTATGCTTGAAAATAACATAAAAGTTCAGTCAATGTGGAAAAGATTTGATAAGATTCAGCACAGACGCAGAAGATGCTGGATTAAAGAATTGAGGGAATAGGATTAAAAGTTTTGACACTATAAGGATACTTTGACGGGTATTTCTGGTTAAAATGTTAGGAGACCAATGATGAATGTAAAAAAATTAATTGTACAAATGTTTATTGAAATAGGATATAAAGAAGGATTTGATAACATTACCATAAATAAAATCGTTAAAGCGTGTAATATTTCCAGAACCACATTCTATTACCATTTTAAAGATATTCCGGATGTGATTGATTATTATTTGTGCGAGAAAATTTCGTCTGTTGCAAATGTGTGTGCGGGATTAAAGAACATGAAAAAAGGTGTTGAATATTGTGCTGAAAATCTCATCTATAATTTCCCGGAATGCAGGAAATTATTGAATTCAAAATGGAGAGTACAGACGGAAGTTTATTTACATGAACACTGGAGAAATTATGCTAAAAAGATGATTTCTTCAAATCGAAAGGGAGTTCCTATAATAGAAGAAGAGAGAAAATTTTTAACAGAGTTTCTTAGCGGTGCAATTTGTGATTATATTATATATGGAGATCTTCAGGAGATAAGTGCTCAGGTATTTGCGGAACAGTTCAGCCTTTTACTGAACGCAAGGCATGCAATGATGGAAAAAAGGAATTAAATATTGAAATTTTGAAGAAATGGCTTTGCAGCATTGATTGCTGCAGAGCATTTTTTTTGGGGTAAAAATATTATTATAAAGAAATACACCTCTATAAAAAATAAACACCATAAAAGGAAAAAAGTGTAAAGATGATTGGGGGGAAATGAAAATGGTTCTTTTCAAACGTGAATGCTAAAATTATATTTGGGAGATTTGTTCGAAAAAATGGAATAAGAAAGGGAGAAAAGTTTATTATGCAAAAAAGAATCAAACCTCAAATGAGAAAAATTGTTACATTTCTTTTAATTGTAGCAATGGCATTTAGTACCGGTAATCCATATGGATTACTTTCTGTCAAGCCTGAAGCAAATGAAGTGCA
>JAUUNJ010000216.1 GCA_030844625.1 Roseburia sp.
CCTGTGCCAGTATTTCTTCAGGTTCACCGAAAAGTTTTACCAATGGGTGAACGCAATATACACCAATATCTGTCAGCGCTCCATTAGAAAACTTAGGATCAAAGGCATTTTCAACAATCCCCCTTTTAAACTTATCATAACGTGATGAATACTGACAGTATTGAAAACTTACTCTTCTTATCGGGGCGATTTCTTTTATGGCATCTTCTATCGCCTTAAATCCCGGATCATGAACCGGGCGCATTGCCTCCATTAATACCACTTTATTTTTTCTGGCTGTTTCGATCAGGACACTTACCTGTTCCGCGTTACTCGCCATTGTTTTTTCTACCATTACATGCTTGCCATGATTCATCATAAGCATAGCCTGATCAAAGTGTTCCGAATTAGGACTTGCAATGTAAACAGCATCTATTTCATCACTTTCCGCCAGTTTCTCCAGATTATCAAAAAACAGTATGCTTCCATACTTTTTTCCAAATTCTCTGGCTTTGTCCATATTCCTTGAATAAGTACCGGTATATACAAGATCATCACATTTAGCAGCACCCTCTAAAAACCATTCTACAACAAAATTTGTTCCAATCGTCGCAAATCGAATCATATTCTCATCCTACCTCTAAAATATTTTATAAATAGTATATCCTTTTCGTTTTATGATTTCAATAAATGACTAATTACATTTTTGCACGAAGAAAGGACACGATTAAATTACCGTGTCCTTTCCAATAAGTTGAAAGGGTGTATATGAATATAAATTCATATCAAGTCTTTTACACTAATATTAGAATTCAACATAATTACCAGTATTATAAACTGTACCGCCCAACACTACATAAACATCAAATTTTCCTTCTAATCCATCCGGTGTTGTGTAACCCGTAACGGTTACTGTTGCTCCACTTGTGGCGTTACCCTCTGCATCTGTATTTGCTGCTGCCGATTCATTTAATGCATATGCTTTCTGATTTCCTTCTGTATCTACAAGAATGATGTAACTTTCCTTCAATTCTGTCTTTTCTGCATCATATTCTTCTAATGCATAACTTGCACTGACTGTCAACTTTGTAGGATCAAGTTCAACGGTTGTTCCTTCCGGAATTGCAACTGCATCTTTTACTTCAAACTTATCCACATCCGCCGTTTTCTTTTCTCCAAGACTACCAAGGAATGTTCCATGAGCGTCTCTGTCAGCAACATAATCTGCCTGATACATATCTATAAGCATTGATCTGAATGTAAGAGCCGCCACTCCACCTGACACTTTAAATTCATATGCCAGTTCATTATCTACTACATGCGAAATATGTGACGAACATACGATTCCCGGCTTAAACATTGCAATCGGGTTTCCATCATAGGACTTTGTTTCCGGATCATAAAGGTTTGATCCTGCCGTAACCCACACATCTGATGTGTCACCGCTAATGCTGTTTGCACCGGAAATCCAGTCAGCGTACCATTCGCCGCCTCTTTCCTTACCATACTGCCATGTCTGGCTTACTGTCATTTTTTCTGTATCAATGTGATAAGCCACTGCTCTGGAATAAACATCATCCCCGGTTACTCTCTCGTCATTTTTGTCCCGCTTAACTTTGGCTGTTCCGTTATCAAACAATAAAAGGTCTCCATTATCAAGAATGGATATATTATGCTGTGCATAGAACCACTCAAAATCATCACCTTCCGGTGTAAAGAAATACTTAGAATATTCTTCCGGCCAGTCGTTCGGATCACCGAGAATCCATGCAATGGATGGTTTTTCTTCCATCTTTACTGCTACAATAGCATCTAAATGACGACAGGATAACAATACTAAATTATTTTCTTCATCATATGCAATTCCATTATTATGGCACCAGTCAAGTTCCTCTGAACCATCTGTAATAATTGATGCAGAATTGCACTCCATACCAGGGAATAATTCTCTCATATCACATTCCCATATTACTTCGCCTGTCTTATAATCAATTTCTTTTACATTATCTTCTACAGAAGACAAATCGTTAGCATCTGATGAAACTAAAAGGTTACCATCCGGCATAATATAAGTTCCATGATGATGTCCTCCCGGAATTGCATATTCGTTATATACTTTACCCAGAAAATCTATTTCTTTCAGTCCTGCTTTATAATATTGTGATTTGATTACATATTTTACAGGAACTATCAAGTGACCGTTTTCCATAAACTTAACACCTAATGTACCGCCGTCACTGTAATACCATCTGATATCACCTTCACTGTCAATGGCATATAAACCACCGGTTGTAGAACACATCAATGTAAGTTTATCATAATCATAAGATTCTGTATCAATTTTTTCAGCCTGAATATCTACATCTAAACCACAATCCTCTGTCTGAATTTCAAAAGTTTTCTTTGAACCATCACTTAATTCTACATTAACTTTAGTTGTGTCATTATTGTATAAACCATAAACAGGAATGATATGGGTCGTTGCCTCTTTAATTTCTCCTGTAATATTGTCCTTTTCTTTCTTTCCCTCAACAGTAATTGTTCCGCCGATTTTCTCCTCCGTCGTAAAACAAATCACTGCTGTCAAAGGGGAATTGCCATAAGGATCTTTAATCACCTGGGCTTCGTCTAATGTGTGATCTGCTTCTTTTGAAAGAGCTTCATCAACGGTTGCATAATCTGCCACATAATTGGTTTCCTTTAATTGTGTCGTGTTAACCGTTTTTGCAGTGTCAGTACTTTCCTTTTTTTCATCACTTGTTCCACATCCTGTAAACATCATTGTTACAGTGAGAACCCCCGCCATAATCAGACTCACTCTTTTTTTCATAGTATTTAATCTCCTTTTTGTCTATAGCAAATCGAAAATAGAGCGTTTTTTCTCTTTGCATTGGTCTAATGCCTAAAAGTTAAAAACATACCACTTTTATTTGGCATACTCTACATTTGAGATAATAATAAATTACATTGATAAAAATGTGATACGCTATCACTTTTTTATAACATTTGCAAAAACAAAAAGATTTTCATTCCTTTATTTATATCCTTGGTATTTCCATCCAGAATACAATTCCCTTTTTTAAATTTTTGAACCCACAATTTCCTTTATGAAGTTCAATAATGCTCTTTACCAGATAAAGTCCAAGTCCACTTCCTTTCTGTCCATTCAATGTTTCTCCAACATCACCTTTGAAAAACATATCCCATATCTTATCTTTATACTCTTCCGGTATTCCTGGTCCCTGATTTTCTACTTCAATTCTTATATAATCATTATTTTTCATAACTTTCACATTAACATGATCTTTTTCCGAACTATGCTTTACCGAATTTGTAATATAATTATCCACTGCCTGTGAAATATATCGCACATTAACTTTTGCTATACACTCCTTTTCATATTCCTGATGAAGAACCAGATTATTTTTTTCAAACAAATCACCATATTTTGTGCAGATTTCTCCTACAAGTTCTCCAATATCCGTTTCCTCCAGTATAATTGCTTCGTTATCACTTTGGGCTGAATAAACAACAATCATATCATTAATCATTTCTGATATACTTGTAGTTTCTTCAATAATCGACTGACAATATGCCTTCTTCTTTTCCTCGTCATCTATCAATGCCAGCATTTCTACCTGACCGGATATAATTGCCAGCGGAGTTTTCATCTCATGGGATACATTATTGACAAACTGTCTTCTTTTTTCTTCTATAACTGTTTTATGTTCTATCTCTTCTTCCAATGTCCGCATCTGCTCTCTTATCTGTGCCAGCATTATATTAATACTTTTTGAAAGACTTGATAGTTCCTGAAATTCCTGTTTTTCATCAATATGCACATCAAAATTATTGTCGATGGCCTGCCTTGATGTACTTTCTATTAGCTTAATTGGTTTACTGATTCTGTTAGACACCCAGAACGATACTATGATTCCCGCCATAATTGCCAGCAAACCTGTAATAAAAAGAAAAATTTTATTATACGAAAAACCTATTTTCATTTTTGTTTTTGTTTCGTATATGTATACATAATATTTATGATTTTTCTGAGTTATAATTCCATAACCACAACTTCTATATTTTTTATTCTTTAAAGTTATTTGAGTGCCAAACTGTTCTACCTGTTTCACTATATAACGTTCAATCTTTGCATTCAGTGCATCCTTATCAAAATTGGAATTTTTATTGCTGTTGCCCTCACTTCCAGTAGTTTCTTCTGTAGAGAGTCCGCTCTTTCTGTTCTTTAAAAAAATGCTTTCAAAATTTTCATCCGTAATGATAAATTTAATATTTTGATCCCTGTATCTTACAAGTGCAGGGTCGCTATACTTTAAACTATCCATATCATTTTCTTCAAGATACCGATATGCCCTCTCAATTGTGCCCATTTTTCTGTTAAAATAGTAATCATCAAAAAAGGCTATAAACAGCACAAAAATCACACCTACCATAATCAACATAGTTATGGTCTGCATTAATATTGTTTTTGTTCTAATTGTTTTAAACATCTTCCACCTCAAAAATATATCCCACACCATAAATGGACTTAATATAAGGACATTCCTCTCCAAGTTTGATGCGGATTTGTTTAATCACTGTATCCACTGTTCTATAGGTTCCGTCATAATCTCTTCCCCATACCACATCCAGAATCTGTTCTCTTCTTAATGCTACATTTTTGTTTTCAATCAGATAACAGAGTAAATCAAATTCCTTTGGTGTTGTAATCACATATTCTTTATCTATATATACTTTCCTGCTCTTACAATCTAATTTTAATTTACCGGCAATCAGGACATCCTCTTTTTTGTCTTTGTTTTTGCCCGCTCTCTTCATTACAGCCTCTATTCTGGCCTTTAACAAAGCCAGCATGAATGGTTTCTTTATATAATCATCCACCCCGTTTCCAAAACTTTTAATCTGTTCATAATCACCGGCTTTTGCAGTCATCATTATTACCGGCACTTCCGACATTTCTCTTATTTTTTTCAGAACAGACTGTCCATCATAAACGGGCAGCATAATATCTAACAAAACCAGGTCTATTTCTTCCACATTATTTTCAAAACATTCAATTGCCTGTTTTCCATCTTTTGCTTCTATGATGTTGTAATTATATAATTTCAAAAAATCCGCTACCGTAGTTCTTAATTTTTCTTCATCTTCTACAATTAATATGGTTTCTTCC
>JAUUNJ010000217.1 GCA_030844625.1 Roseburia sp.
TAAAATTGATTGATGAAATGATGACCTATTGTTAAAAATTTAAATTTTATTAGATTTTACCTTTTACCCTAACTACATTTTACAAAATTTTTGTAGTATTTTCTTGAAAAAGTGAATAATAATAAGTATAGGTGTAGGAGGTATAAATTATGGCAACTTTAATTTCCATAGGATTATGTGTCATTGTGGCATCGCTTATATTTCTGGTAGCCGGAGGATGCATAATTATAAAAATAATAGAAAAATTTTTTTGATAATATATTCGCAATAATGTTATTCATACAATAAATAGTTGGACAAGATATCGCAATATCTAACTTGGCGGAAAAAGGCAGAAGAATTCTTCTGTCTTTTTCTAATATAACGGATAATTTATTTGAAAATTTTTATTTTATAAAACTCAGAATTCAGGGAAAAACAATAATTGCATAAAGTTTTATGGTTTTGGAACACTAAAATGAGAGAGAATTAAGTTAATAAAAAAGTCATTTTTTTGACATATAATTGTGATTATATAAATTTATTGTTTATGTTAAAAAATGTAACTTGAATATATTTTCCAGATAGAATACTATATTAGTATAGTTTTTTGGAAGATTATGGAAAGGACGGTAAAAGATTTGATTAAAGAAACCGTTGATGCTGTAAGACTGGCAGAATTAGAGGCAGAAAAAATTATTAGTACAGCAGAAGAAAATGCACAGGGAAAGAAAACCCAGATAAAATTACAGGCTAAAACGTATAGAGATAATGCTTTCATGGAGGCACACAAAAATGCCAAACAGGAGATGGAAAGTACTATTCGCAAATGTAATGCCTATGAAGAGAAAATAAGCAACGAAATAGATGCAAAAGTTGCAAAATTGAGAGCTGGTGCTGAAAGCAGGATGGACAAGGCTGTAGAAGCGGTTATCGGTGCAATTGTGTGATGGAATTGCCGTATGTGGTGTGTGGCATCATAAACAGTGTGGCAGAATAATGTCACAGAAGCACAACACGGTTAATGTATTTAGGAGGTCATTATGGCAGTTTTAAATATGTGCAAAATTAATATTTGTGCAATGAAAAAAAATCGTAAAAAGATTCTGGAACTTTTGCAGAAAAAAGGCTGTCTTGAGATTCACGAGGAAGTGCAGGAAGATTCAGTATTCGGCAGAATGAATACGGCGACTCAGATATCTATTTTTGAGAGAAATGCGGCACAGGCAGAAAATGCACTGGAAATCATGGAAAACTACTTTCCGCAAGACAGGACACTGCTTTCTTCATTAGAGGGAAAGAAACAGATTAGTCAGGATGAGTATGAACAGACAGTACAGACGCAGCAGGAAGTTATGTCTCTTGTAAACAATGTGATTCAGCAGAAAAAAAAGATTGATGAGAGAGAGACCGCTATTGATAAGTGCAGAGAAGAGATACAGGCGTTGCAGCCGTGGCTGGCACTGGATGTCCCAATGAATTTCAGAGGAACAAAAAATACCGGGTTCATGACAGGAAGCATTTCCGGAACATACACTCAGGAAATGTTAACGGAAAGGCTGGAGAAAATGGAAAGCCTTCCAAAATCAGTATATTTACAAGTGGTAAGAGCAGATAAATATCAGACCTATGTGACCTGTGTGTTTATGAAGGATGAACAGGAAAAGATGGAAAAAGCTTTGCGGGAACTGAGCTTTGGCAGACCGCCGGTTATGGTTCATCATATTCCTGAGCAGTCTGTAAAAAACAGGGAGAGCAGGATTGAGGAATATAAACTGGATATTGAAAATACTAAAGCAGAAATAGAGCAGGAAGCGGACCAACGGGAAGCGGTAAAAAAAATAGCAGATTATTACAGAGTAAGAGCTCAGAAATACAAGGTTGTAGGAGAAATCCTTCAATCAAAACATACTTTTTTTGTCAGCGGGTATATGCCGCAAAAAGAAGTTGGGAATTTAAAACAAACGCTGGAAGATAAATTTACTGTGGCATTTGATGTGGAAGAACCGGGTAAGGATGAGGATGTGCCTGTATTGCTGACCAACGGAAAAGTTGGAGGAGCGGTGGAAGGTGTTGTTACTGCATTCGGATATCCTAACAAAACTGAGTTTGATCCAACAACTATTACTTCATTTTTTTACTATTTTCTATTTGGAATCATGCTGTCAGATGGGGCATATGGATTCATAATGTTTCTTGCATGTTTTATATTGGTAAAGAAATTCCCAAATATGGAAGAATCAATGGCTAAGACCTTTCGGATGTTTATGTACTGCGGATTGTCAACGCTTATATGGGGCATACTGTTTGGAGGATATTTTGGAGATGCAGTGACCGTTATAGGAAAGACGTTTTTTGATGTCAATATCTCCATACCGGCATTGTGGTTTGAACCAATTGTAAATCCGATGAAAATGCTCATATATTGTCTTGGATTTGGAATTATACATTTGTTTACGGGATTAGGCATTAAGGGTTATATGATGATAAAACAGAAAGATATTGCAGGTTTTGTCTGTGATGTAGTTTTCTGGTATGTATTTTTAATCGGACTGATTCTATTGCTATTACCGACAGAAATGTTCGCTTCCCTTGCCAGTGTTCATCTTGTGTTTCCGGCATGGTTAAGCCTGTTATCAAAGATAATGGCATTGGGGGGTATGTTGGGGATACTTCTGATGGCGGGAAGAAGGGCAAAGAATCCGGTAAAGAGACTTATGCTCGGAGCTTACAGCCTGTACGACACCACAGGCTGGCTCAGCGACTTGTTATCTTATTCAAGATTGTTGGCATTGGGACTGGCAACAGGTGTTATCGCTCAGGTTATTAATACAATGGCTTCCATGGGCGGCAAATCAATATCAGGAGTTATTTTATTTATAATTGTATTTATTTTTGGACATACATTCAATATGGCAATAAACCTCTTAGGTGCCTATGTTCATACAAACCGACTTCAGTTTGTTGAGTTTTTTGGCAAGTTTTATGAGGGCGGTGGCAGAGAGTTTAAGCCATTTAAAGCAAATACAAAATACATCAATGTAAAGGAGAATTAGTTATGACACTAGGATCATTTTTTGACAATTTAGGATTATTTTATGCATTACTTGGAGCAGCCCTTGCTGTTTTGATGTCGGGCATGGGTTCGGCAATCGGCGTAGGCACGGCAGGTCAGGCGGCATCCGGAGTAATGACAGAGGACCCGACAAAGTTTGCGAAGGTTCTTATTATGCAGCTGCTTCCAGGTACTCAGGGACTTTATGGACTGCTTATCGGATTTATAACCTTAAGCAAAATTGGAATTATTGGTGGCGGTGCAGTGACAGTTACAGCTATTCAGGGATTGGAAATACTGGCAGCATGTCTTCCAATCGCAATTGTTGGTCTTGTTTCAGGAAAATATCAGGGCAAGACATCAGCAGCCAGTATTGGAATTGTTGCAAAGAGGCCGGAACAGTTTGCAAAGGCAATGTTATTCCCTGCAATGGTAGAAACATATGCTATTCTCGCTTTGCTTATTTCTTTCCTTGCAGTCAATGGAATCGCATTAGGCTAAAATCCCATGGGATTTTTCCTAAATATAGAACTAAGAGTAAAGAGTGAAATTGTGGTTCGCTGCAGAGTAATTTTCAGTAAAACTGAAAAGAGAAAGAGAGAAGTATATGAGCGGTTTAGATAGAATTGTGGAGGAAATCCGCAGGCAGGCAGAGGCGGAGTCGAATGAAATTTTGAATAAAGCCGATGAATATTGTGATGCTTATATGGAAGAAGTCAAGGATAAGGTGGAGGAAGAAATCGCAGCATATAACAAAAAGGCTCAGGAAGAGCGGGAATTATATGAGGCCAAGACCAGATCCGGTGCAGAATTTAAAGAAAGAAATTCCATGTTAAAGGCAAAGCAGCAATGTATCAACGATTGTATAAAAATGGCGCAAGATAAGATCCGCATGCTTTCCACAGAAGAATATTTTAATCTGTTAGAAAAAATTCTCAGGGCTAATGTTCAGAAAAATACAGGAGTTATGTGTCTGTGTGAGAATGACTTAGAAAGAATGCCTGAAAATTTTGAAGATAATATAAAGAAAATAGCAAGAGAGGCAGGCGGAGAACTTGATATTGCAGAGAAGCCGGCAAAAATCAAGGACGGTTTTATTCTGGTGTATAATAATATTGAGGAGAACTGTACATTAAAGGCACTGTTTGATGCAAACATAGACAAATTAAAGGATATCACAAACAAGCAATTATTTGGCTGTCAGGCACCGGCAAAGGAGTCAGGTGAACAGGCGGCAGATTAGGAGGTAATACCATGGAGAAAGAATACACTTATGGTGTTGCCAGAATAAGAGCACTGGAGAGCACACTGTTTTCAGAAGATGGAATAAATCAGTTGATGCAGTGCAAGGATTATGGTGAATGCATGAATTTTCTAAGAGACAGAGGATGGGGAAATGGAAACCCGGATCAGACATTAGAAGAAATGCTTGAAGACGAACATAGAAAAATCTGGAAGATTCTTGATGAAATTGTTGAAGATAAAAATGAGTGTAAAATTCTTACAGTGAATAATGAGTTCCATAATCTTAAGGCGGCAATCAAAAGTGTTTGTACAGGGCAGAAAAATGAAAAAATATTTATCAGCAATTGCAGTTTAAATCCGGAATTTTTGAAGGAATGCATTAAACAGGGAAACTTCAGCAGTCTGCCCGATGATATGTCAGAGGCGGCAAAAGAGGCAACGGAGATTCTTTTACAGACAGGAGACGGACAGTTGTGTGACGTTATTATAGACAGAGCTGCACTGGAAGCCGTTAAAAAGGCAGGCAGGGAGTCAGACAATGAATTGATTCGGAAATATGCTGATGTTCAGGTGACGATAGCCGACATAAAAATTGCAGTAAGATGTGCATGGGCAGGAAAGGACAGTCAATTTGTTCAGAAAGCGTTAGTCAGTTGCGATGGCATAAGTGTTCGGGAATTAAGTCTGGCAGTAGAATCCGGCTTGGAGGGCGTGTGCAATTATCTGGAAAATACAGGATTTGGAGAGGCTGTAAAGGCACTTAAAAAATCTAAGTCTGTATTTGAGTGCTGGTGTGATAATAAAATTATAGAAGATATAAAACCACAGAAATATAATTCCTTTACATTAGGACCAATTGTGGCATATGTATTGGCATGTGAGAA
>JAUUNJ010000218.1 GCA_030844625.1 Roseburia sp.
CAACATGACATTACATATAACACCTGATTCGAAATATAATTGCTTTAATATATAGTCAAATATGTATTGTAATATAGTAAACAAATCTCTTCAGGATAATATATTTCTACTGGGTCTGAAATTATATAAACCAAACGAAAATATGAGTCAAGAGCAATGCCTGAAATCACTTAATATTTCAAATTTTAAAATAAACAAAAAGGAAATACCGATTGATCAGGATTTAATATCAATAGAAGATGTTGTACATGAAAGAGAATCCAGATATTATGATTATAAGATAAAACTTGTCAAAGATTTAGGAAATGTTCCTACAAATAATATTAAATTAGAGTTTACATATTCTGTACCAATATCCGATATTTGTCAATCATTTAAAATGAGATTTCCTTGTAAACAATTGGAACACAAAATATACATAAAAAAAGATGTTTCCACTGAAGAAGCGTGGACAATAAGATCTAATGCATACAGTACATTTTATCACAGGCAGGACGATGATGAATCAAATTATAAAGTGGACCAAAATATAGATGAGGCAATAACAATAACATTTAATAAGTGGGCTTTTGCCGGAAATGGCTATTGTGTTTTCTATCAAAAAAAATAAAAAACATTTGATTTGTTTCAAAAAAGTGTTATACTAAAAAAACATATAGAAAATGTATCACTTTTTTAATAACTAAGCATAATATTAAAAGAGAGATACTGCAATTTAACTATTAAATATATACAAGGAGGACTGAGCACATGAAAAATATTAGACCAATTAATATGGGGGAGTTAACTTTTTAATTTTAAAATTACTCAAAATAAGAATACAGGCGCGAAAATAGAACCAAACGCAATATGCCATTGCGTTTGGTTCTATTTTTATGATTTGCTATATTACATTATATAAAAAAAGAAACCCGTTATACGGATTTCTTAAAATAGCTGGCCCACAAGGATTCGAACCTTGAAATGCTGGAGTCAGAGTCCAGTGCCTTACCATTTGGCGATGGGCCATCGTCTTGCGACAGAGAACATTCTATCACACAGTTACTCATATTGCAAGTATTTTTTTATTTTCCAACTAATTTTCTATGATGCTTCATATTTTCAATCTTTCTTTTAATTCTTCTCAGCCAGAAAGTTCTGCAAATTTTCTTCACATACTTCATATATTGCGGATCATTGACAGAAATTTCCTGATCATCTCTATAAATTGTTTCCGTCACACCAACAATCCAATGAAACGGAACCTTTTCCCGAACAAATCTATTATCCCCACAAATTATATAATGGTTCTTCTTTACCCCTACAATCCGATGTAGCACATACTCTCCTGTTGGTCTTTTATACAATGGCAGATCATATTTCTTTAATCCCCCATCGACCGGAACAATTTTGACCATATCTGTGCGGTTTCTAAGCAACGGCATCATACTGTCGCCAACAATTGTAGAAAGATGGTATCCATTTATTTTCATTCCCTCTTCTATTGTAATCTTTTCCATAGACAAATCCTATTATTCAATAATTCCCGGCTCTTTTAACGTGTCAATAAATGTCTTAACATCATTTTGGGCAATTTCCTCTGAAACATCATACTTTTCGAGCAAAGCCTGTACAAGATCAGACTCACTGGCATTATCCTCCATCTGCTGCCATAAAAACTCTCCTGTCTCGTTTAATTTTATCATTCCATTAAATATCTCACTGGCTGAGCCAACAGAAACAACAACTGCCTTTCCGCTCATTTTTCTCAATACAAAGCCTTCTTTTATTTTCATTTACTTCTCCTTATTCATCACATTATATGCCATTTCTGCTGCTTCTTCTGATATGGTACATCCCATGACATACATGGGAATCTTCTCTATTAATTTTTCTACATAGTCCAACGTTTTCATAAGACCATCTGTGTTTCGCGGTCTGTATATCTGATTCATAATTAAATCTATGGATTCTGAAGCATCAATCCTTCTAATAGAATTTTTCTCTGCCTGATGTAAAAAACATATTCCCGCTAGTTTAGCACGGGTATTGGTTGACAACCGGTGTTTCCCATCCCATGGTGTACCATAAGCATATATCCCATCATTCTCAAACTTTAATAAGGGCTTATCATCATTAATCATCGTCACTTTTTCCCCAAAAAGCTGCCTCCACATTCTGGCATGAGTTGATTTGCCTGTTCCACTGGGCGCTGAAAACATATATGCTTTACCGTTTAATTTTACCACACTTCCATGGCATAATACCACACCATAATCTATAACTTTTTCACAGAATTGCCTGTATAGTGCAATAAATTCCAAATATGATTTTGAAAACTGTACTTCCTCTTCCGTTCTTGACTGTTCATATGCCAAGTCTTCATCATTTACCCCAATATTGAATTTTGCCTGTTCACTTTCTGCAAGATAATCCACACAGCATTGGTCAAAATACTCTCCTCTTGTATAGACTCCCACCGGTATATCTGCAAACTTATATATTTTCATATGACTAAGTTACTCACCTTTTCAATTCTTTATTTTTCTACTGGCAAACCATATTATTTCAAATGCCTTTGCTATTTTTGCTGACCAGCCATATAATTTGCAAACTGTTGTGCTGTTCTGCCCGAAATACCACCATGGCTTAACTCCCATTTATTGGCCTCAGCTTTTATCTGGTCTTCCGGTAGATCTATGCCTAAGCGTCTGCATAATTCAACGGCAATCTCAAAATATTCTTTCTGTGTCGGTTTTGAGTAATTAATTGTAACACCAAATCTGTGAACCAAAGAAAGCTTTTCTTCCATTGTATCAGACTTATGCATACCATTCTCTACCTTAATATCACTTCTGTCATTCCACGTTTCCTTAATCAGATGTCTTCTGTTGGATGTGGCATAGATCAATATATTTTCAGGCTTTGTTTCCACACCGCCTTCAATTACAGCCTTAAGAAACTTATACTCAACTTCAAAATCCTCAAAAGAAAGATCGTCCATATAAATAATAAACTTATAATTCCTGTTTTTGATCATGGCAATAACATTAGACAAATCCTTAAACTGATGTTTGTAAATCTCAATCATCCTGAGGCCCTGATCATAATACTCATTTATAATCGCCTTAATACTTGTAGACTTTCCGGTTCCACTATCACCAAAAAGCAGACAATTATTGCACTTCCTTCCCTGAACAAAAGCTTCCGTATTATCAATTAATTTTTTCTTTTGAATCTCATATCCTACAAGATCATCGAGCATGACTCTTTCCATATTATTGATTGCATGGAAATGTATCCCTTCATCCTTATCGCTAATTCTAAATGCCTTGTTCAGTCCAAACATTCCAACACCATAATCTTTGTAAAACTGAGTTACACAATCAAAAAAGTCATTTTCATCTTTTGTATTCTCAAGTCTTTCGCTTAATGCCAGAACCTTTTCACTTACATTTTTATTATACATTAACTCTGTCTTGCCAATAGCCTGATAATTTCCCAGTTTTTCAAAACAGTCTATCCCCAATTCTTTTTCCATTGCAGAGAAATCATAATCAAACAATGCTTTAAATTGTTTAAAATCATTTTTCGCAAAATAATTAACGGTTCCCTCATTAGCTCCTACTTTTTCACAAGTAAGGCTAAAAGGATTTTCGTTAGTAATCAGCAAATATGTAAGATAATTGTGCCACAAATTCCTATCAAATCCATAGTCGGTCCCAACCTCTAATATTCTTTTCACCTGATGATATATTTTCGTTATAATTTCATCTTTTTTATAATCCTCTTCTTTATATTCCCTTATTATATTACTAAGTTCCATCAGAATTGAATTTTTAGGCAAATCACCATAAATCAATAATTTTGACACTATATTATACATATTACCGCCTCTTTGCATTTTTAATTAACATTGAATGTTTTTATATATCCAATTATCTTTTGTTGAAAAAAGACCGGCAGTGCCGGCCTTTTTTCTTACAGGAACATCTGCAAATACATTTTCTTTAACAAAAAATGTTATTTTAATTACAGATTTCCGTGGAATGTTCTGCTAATAACATCATCCTGCTGTTCTTTTGTTAATTTAATGAAGTTTACAGCATATCCTGATACACGGATTGTAAGCTGTGGATACTTCTCAGGATGCTTCTGCGCATCAAGTAATGTATCTCTCTGTAATACATTAACATTAAGATGATATCCTCCTTCTTCTGAATAACCATCTATTAATGATACTAAATTGTCAATCTGCTTTTCGCTTGCTGCCATTTTTACTACCTCCTATTAATTCTTTTTATAATATAGTTTAGTGATTTTACCTGCTTTCACGTGAAAATCACAAGCATCAAAAGTGAAAATTTTATTTTTCACTTTTCAGTCTGGACTCTTTAAATCCCTGAAGCACGATTTTTCGTGCTGCCATCGCCATCTCTTTTGTCGCCGGCGGAGTATCCTTCAACGGATATTCCAATCCCAGCTCCTTGTACTTTGGTTTTGCCATATCATGATATGGTAGTACATCTAATGCCTTTACCATTTTTAACTGTCCAATAAAAAGACCTAACCGGTATAAATACTCTTTATTGAGCGTTATGTGTGGAACAACCACATGACGTATCCATATTGGAACACCTTTTTCATCAAGATATTTGGCAAATGCCAATATATTATCGTTTGGCTGCTTGCATAAAATTTTATGCTGTTCAGGATCAATATGCTTAATA
Organism: Roseburia sp.; assembly: GCA_030844625.1. Taxonomy (GTDB): domain Bacteria; phylum Bacillota; class Clostridia; order Lachnospirales; family Lachnospiraceae; genus Eubacterium_G. The sequence goes on from JAUUNJ010000218.1 coordinate 4,710, forward strand.
TCCAGCATAACCAAATCGGTTACTTCTAATAATTTATCAACTTTTTTCAGATATTCCGGATTATCCGGTCTAAATGTTACACCTGATGTATCCAGACAGGTATGAATTCCTCTCTTATGCGATTCGGTAAACAGTTCTGTAAGAAAATCTATCTGAACCATTGGTTCACCACCGGTAGCAGTGATTCCACCATCTTTGTAGAAAAACTTCTTTTTATCATATTCTTCAAGAAGTTCATTCACAGTCATCTCTGTACCGCCAGACATTTCCCAAGTATCCGGATTGTGACAATACGCACACCGCATTGGACATCCCTTGAAAAACACTACAAATCTTACTCCCGGTCCGTCTACCGTACCACAACTTTCAGTTGAATGAATTATTCCTGTTTTCATTCTGAATCATTCCTTTTATTTTATTTACG
>JAUUNJ010000219.1 GCA_030844625.1 Roseburia sp.
TAATTGAAACACTTTGCAGACTATTTAAAGAGTTTTCAGAGAAAATAAGTGCTATAGGAAACAATATAAATAATATTGCCCAAAACGTTCTGATCTTCTTATCCGGTTCTTCATCCATTTCCAGCTCTTTATAAGAATAACTGGAGATAACCAATGTCAAAGTATCAAATGTAGTAGAATAAAAAGCTACCATTGTTATACAAAGTAAAATTAATCCAAACGCCGGTAAAGGTAATGTGTCAAATATCTTAATTATGGCATCAGAGATTGCGCCGCCATCAGCAATCGATCCTACAGTATCAACTCCGTGTTTCATCTGCTGTGCAAGACCATAATTTCCAAGTATTATAAATGAGAGAAAAGTTCCTGCCAATCCCCAGCCATATCCGCCTATGACTGTATTCTTGATAGTTCTTCCCTTACTAATCTTTCCAATAAAAAATGGCGTTGCCACACACCAGACCATCCAGTATGCCCAATAATAAATTGTCCAATTCTGCGGAAAACTATTTTCACGCAATGGGTCTGTCCATGTAGACAGTCCTATAAAGTTCTGAACCATATTTCCAATACTGCTGATGCCTGTCTCTATGATATAAGCTGTTTCTCCACCTCCAACTAACACATATATAAGAAGTGCAAAGAAAAGGTATGTACAGAATCCGGCTAATTTTGCTATTCCCTTCATACCAAACAAGACTGTAAACGTATATACCACTGCAATAATTATTAAAATAATAATTGAAGTAGTCACTGAAGGAGAAAATCCAAAAACATTTCCCATTGCACTGGATAGAAGTGGTGTTGCCAGTGAAAATGTGGTAGCTGTTCCTGCCAACAATGCAAATACAGCAATTAAATCAATAATTTTTCCTAACACTCCATCGGTTTTATTTCCCAAAATAGGTCTGCATGCCTCTGAAAACTTTTGTTTTCTTCTTCCTCTTACATGAAGCATAAAACCAAAAGCCACTGCCAGTATTATATAAAAGCTCCAGGCTATGGGGCCCCAGTGAAACAGTGGATAAGTTGGTGCCCACTGCTGTATTCCACCCATCTTTTCTATTTGAGGCTCTCCTGCATACAATGCCCATTCACAACAGGAATAAAATAATATATCCGCTGCCATTGTAGATGTAAAAATCATAGTTCCCCATTTAAAAGAATTGTATTGTGGCTGCTCCACATTCCCCAGCTTAATGTTTCCATATTTTGAAAATGCCATATACATGGAAACCAACAAAGCTCCCACTCCAATAATAACATAATAAGCTCCCATCTTATCTCCAAGAAATCCTCTGACTGTACTTAAAAATACAGATGATTGTCCCGGCAATAACATAAAAACAACACAAAGTGCGACAATTCCCGCCAATGGAATCAGTGTTGTGACAAAGTCGATACGTTTCACTAATTTTTTATCTTTGGTATTTGACATTTTTAATCTCCTTATAACTTGAATCTATTTCTCTTAATTCATCTATACTGTCTATTTCTATAATGTCATCATCACTTATTTTCCTTATTCCCAGATGATACTGCTCCTTGTAACAGAACATAGCCAAATCATCCCAGTATATCTGTCGATTCTTCTTATCTTCAAATTCTATCTCTAAGTGTTTCTTCAGTTTTACACAATCTTCCTGACTCCAAAATGATACTCCATGTAATTCCCAGCCTTCTTCACCCCCGGTTCTACTGCAGGATATAACGATTCCGGTATCGTCTGTTTTCTGCAGCCATTCGTCCGTATGTGCTTCCGACCATGAACTGCAATATCCTGACCTTTCTGCATTCGGTTCTAAAATATTACAATTGTTTAACACCTGATCTCCATCAATGATTACACATTCCGATAAATAGTCTTTTGCCACATACAGTGATGATATATTGTTGCACTCTTTATAATAAGGATTTTCAATGAGCGTAATTTTTACCTTTTTCCCACCTGCAGATTTTGTATCCTTATACGCTTCCGGTAATTGTGCAAATTGCTCCTTTAAATAGCCAACCACAACATATATCTCTGTTATCTCATTCTTTATTAATCCCATAAGAACAGTATCAATCATTCTTACTCCGTTAACCGCAATCAAGGGCTTCGGTGTATGATTGGTAATCGGCCGAAGTCTGGTGCCAAATCCGGCAGCCATAATAATAGCTCTCTTTACCGTAAACATTATTCTTTTTCCTCCGTCAGTTCATTTATAACGATTCTGCTATACTCTTTGGCATACCTGTACTGTTTAATGGAATATTCTCCAAATTCCTGTCCTTTCTGTCTCTTATATTCGCACCAGTTACTCCAAAGCAGTCCACCAGCCGCAATATATGCATAAATTTTTAGTCTGTTAGTGTCAGAACATTTTTCTTCAAAATAACAGTCAATCAGTCGGTCAATCTGTTCTCTATCATACATTGAATATATTGCAAACATGGCTATATCTAAATGAGGGTCCTGCATCGCCGCATATTCCCAGTCAATTAGATTAATCCTTTCATTTCCCAGACTGTCTGTAGAAATGAGAAAATTATCTGCGTTTGCGTCAATATGCGTCAGTGCCCAGTCTTTGTCCAATGAATCAATAAAACTTTTCATTTTAAAAACATCAGCTTTTGTCACCTGGTAATCTCTATAACAGGATTTTTCCTCCCACAAACTCTCATAAAACTCAATTTGCCCGAACAGATGAAATGTATGTTCAACCGTCAGTTTTTTATCATGAAAAGACTTAAGAACCATCATACATTTTTTAATGTCATTCCAATCCGTATCATTACAGGTTCTTGCATCTTCAATATATTTTGTTATTTTATAACCATTATCAGGATTAATATAATATATATCATCACATAATCCCAATTTTTGTATGGTTTGATAAACACAATATTCTTCTTTTCTGTTTATCAGTTGTTCTGTCCCCTCCCCGGGAATTCTCATGATAAACCGCTCTCCATTATAAGAAAATTGAAAAGAACGATTGGTCATTCCTTTTTTTAATACCGTAATATCTTTGATTGCCCCTTCACATGTGTGAAAAACTTCTGCGATAAGCGCTATAATCTCTGATTGTAATTGACTTGAACTTTCATCCACTTCTCTCAATTGCTCAAATGTATTAATTTCAAAATTCTCTGTACTGCTTACCAGTTTAGCACTTACGATCATCTTGTCATTGTCATATAAAACCTCTTCCCAAAATGAATTATCATAACGTGCATTATTACTATATTCCACTAATCTGTTTACAACAATTTCTGACTGTTTTTGAGTAATATATGAAATGCCAAGCATTCTGTTCCCGGATTTCTCCCCTTTTACTTTAACCAGTTCATTTTTTCTGTTTACTCTGACGCTGCTCTCCTCACTATATTCATCCGATATCATATACCATGAATATATTTCAGTATTTGAAAATGGATTCTCCTTACAATAAATATCGCAAGGTATTATATATGTATTTTCTATGGAATCGGCAACCTTAGCTAGAGAATATAAATTATTTTTTGAAACATAATCCATATTTACCACAAATTTCACATTATATTTGTCAATCAGATATTCATAATGCTCTTTTAAAAATCCAACTACAATGGTTATATCTGTAATTCCAACCTGCCAAAGCTGTTCAATAATACGTTCAATTAAGGACTGTCCGTTAATTTCCAGTAACCCCTTAGGTACCTCCGTATTAATGGGAACCATGCGCATACCAAATCCCGCTGCCAAAATAATTGCATTAGAGGGCTTGTTTTGTTCAAATTCCTTTTTCGCCTTTAAAGTTATCTGCATATCTTCATTGATATATCCTTGTTCCAATAATACTTTCAGGCTTTTGTTGACTTTCCCTAATGAATACCCGGATGCATCAGCCAACTCTCTCTGACTTATATATTTATTTTTTTGTAATTCCAGTAATATGTCCAGATTTTGCGTGTTCATGTTTTTGCTCCTTTTGATTTTCGTGAACATCAATATAAAAATATCACATTCACCTGTCTATTACAATGTTTATTTTTTATAAAAGATATATGTACATTTTTCCTCAATGCTTTTTGTATGTCAACACACAATTAATAATGCACCCACATATTTTATGAAAAATAACCGCTGTCACATACGACAGTACCAGAGTACTGAGCATATATGCAACTACACCATTGTTTTTTAGAACGTTAAGGGTTATTGATAAAATGAGCAATTCATGTACTATATAAAACTCATAAGAAATGACATCCAGATTATTTATAACATTTCTAATCCATTTAGAATTCACATACTGTCCCAATTTATAAAGTACAATACAAATCCAAAAATCAATAACAATCATTCCATAAAAAATAACAATTCTATCATAAATAATTTGTCCATCATACATAGTATTGAACAGTAGTACGACACCCGATGAAATAATCATTAACACCGTTACTATGGCAATGTGTCCCTTTTTAGTATTATCTGACAAAATTAAATTCCCCCAAAAATAACCTATCACATACATCCCAATAGCAATGACACACCAGCTTAATGTGTGACCGGCAACCATTCCAATGTCCGTTGTATATGCTAAAACAATCTGAACAATAATCCCAGTGATAATTGCTGCAATTCCTACATTCCTGTTAAAATCCTTTTGTTTCACCCATTGTAACAGTGGTGTAATCAGGTAGCAAATCATAATAAGCGTTAAAAACCATAAACTTGCTCCTGCAATATTAACGCCAAAAATCCCCTGCAAATTAAATGCATAAACCAATACCATCTTTATGTCAAAATAATTCCAGAGCAAAGCTTCCACAATGAAATCAATAACCATAAAAAGCCACATCGGTACACATATTTTCACAATTCTGTTAACAAACCATCGTTTCCAGTTTTCTATTTTTTTATTTCCATATAAAAAACCAGAAATCAACAAAAATATAAATACGCCTGAGTTGCATATTTGAAGAACAATTGATTTCATAGGAAATTCAATACGCAATAATAAATGATCAAAAATAATCATAAACATAGCCACAGCTCTTATTAATTGAATAGACACATTTCTCTTACTTACCATCTCTTATCAAGCCTCATTATGTAATTTGTATATTCTCTCTCTTATAA
>JAUUNJ010000220.1 GCA_030844625.1 Roseburia sp.
ATATTGAAAATATCGGAAAACACCCTAGCTTTCAGTTATTCCATGATTTAGTTACAATGTTCAATATATCTGTTGACGAGTATTTCTATCCAGCGAAGAATGTTGAGAAAAACACAGCCCGCCGTCAGATAGATTCGTCACTTGATTTATTGAGTGATAATGAATTAAAAATCATTCAAGGTACGATTGACGGTATCTTGAACAGCAGAGAGAATAAGAAGTGATTTGCTTCTTGTTTTCTCTGTTTTCCTATACAGATTCTTCAACATTTATTTGTTGATCTGCTCCGCAGGCAACAAATAAGAGCCGACTATCCTTATTTCTTTATCGTAAATTTACTTGTTACACAGTAATGAAAAAAGCCAATAGTTTGTAACTGAACTTTACAAACTATTGACTTTACATTTTGATGTCCACTCTTCAATGAATTATCATACAAATATATCTTCAATACTTTATAATTCAAGAGTAATAATAAGGCTATTGGCATGTACTTTTGCAACAATATTTCCGCCAAGAATGGCAACAAGTGTTTTTACTACCGCAAGTCCCAATCCTGTACTTCCATTATGTCTTGATTTATCGCCTGTATAAAAACGGTCAAAAAGTCGATTGCAATCAATTTCTGAACTGTCACTCATTGGATTTTCAATGGTAAATATAATATTATTATTTTCTTTCTCCATAAGTGTTATTTTTATCGTTCCAACAGAATACTTAATTGCATTTGTCAACAGATTTTGTAAAATTCGTTCTACCATATTTTTATCAGAATATACGTATATTGAATAATCTGGGAGATTTATTTCGGGTAAAATATTCTCCTTTTCTAATGCAACGGCATTTTCCGTAATTAAATTTATTAACATATTAGATATATTAAACTTTTCTTTTTCTGGAACTGTCTGCTGTTCCTCCAAAATAGAAAGGTCATAGAATGTTTCTACCAATTCTTTCATTTTTTCGGCTTTGCTAAAAATCACTTTTACACGCTGTGCTTGACTGGATTCCCAATTTTCTTTTTGCAATAATTGTAAATGACCAAGAATGACTGTAAGAGGTGTACGCAAATCATGTGATATATTAGCAACAGATTCTTTTAAATACTCTTCATTGCGTAATACGCCTGCAACAGCCTGTCGTTGTCTGATATTATATTGATTCAATATACCAGCCAGTCTTTCTAAATCTTTATCAATCAACGAAATGTCTAACATCTGCTGTGAATTTCCAGAATTCAATTCATTAACTTGATCCGCAAGATTACGGATTTGTTTTTTTAATTGAATATATCGAAATAGCAGTATTACTAAAAATATTGTTATGATAATTAAAATCCATTCTATGTTAGACATTTTCTCCACCTATTTAAAATCACATTTACAAAATTTTATCCACGAAAGCAATACCAATATACCAGACCATATACATCCTACTAAAATAGCTATCGGTTGAAAAAAGGTTTTCATGCTGACAACGATTCTGATTTGATAAGTAGGTAAAAAACCGACTGGTAATCTCAACATCATTCCATAGCCAAGATATAAGCTAAGACCAAAAATAATAATTGCTGTAACCGAGGTTGCTTTTACAGCATCCTGTAAATAGCAACAAATAAGTATTGCAATTAGAAATATCGCACTATTAAGCAGACAAGAATAAATGATTGCTTTTATAATATTGTAAAAAAACATTCCCACGTCTGCAACACCAAAGCGTCCAAATTCCCTTATGCATCCTGAAACTGGATAGACAAGAGCCATAAGATTAAAAGCAATTAAATACGATATTATTTTACTTGTAAAAATTTGTTTTCTGGAATGTCCAGCACTGACCTCTAAGTTTATTGTTCTCTTAGAAAATTCCTGTCCTAAAATCAATGCAAGTATAGCCGACATGATGATAAGAAGAAACGTAGAATCATACACCATTCCATTAAAAATATCAGCAAGAGAAGAAGCAATTTCTTCTGTCGGTCCCATGACCTCTGTAACATAAGTATCTGCTGTAAAAAATCCTAAAATAAATATTCCAATCATACCACACCAGTAAATAGAATTATGTAACAACTGATATTTTTCCAGTTTTAATAATTTATCCATAAAAAACACCTCCGGTTATTTCAAGTCTGTATGTAAAAAAGCACTACCTGCAATGAAATATAAAATAAAATTCCATAAAAAATCTACAAACAAGCAAAAGTTTGTCGAATAGACCTTTTGCAATGAAATTAACCTAAGTTGTCCCATTGGTATTATTCTGCTGATTATTTGTGCAGATTCACTGTTCAGCAAAAAAATCATAACAAAAAATAAAACCATTGAAACTGTCAGTGTTTTCCCCATATCACGAAAAATAAAAGCAAAAAACATCGGTAATGCACACAGTGTTATCATGGCAAACAGAGTTAGTAAAACCATAGTATATGTGCTATCATTCCAAAAAAGTTTTTCTCCAATATAAAATTGACTAATAATTCCATGTACAAATAATTGAAATACCAGAATGATAATACAACCTATTTGAGATACAATTAACTTTACTCTAAATATAGAACTTCTTTTATGTCCGGCAGTAATATAAGTATTTAAAGTTCTTCCACTAAAATCACTTCCAATGAACAATGCTATAAACACTATACTCAAAAAATAGAGTAACGGAATATTGTATAATGATGCCATAATTAAGTTTGAAGAGCGTTCTTTACTATCTAACAGCAATATGCTACTTAAAAGGAGATTGAATATTCCAATTCCCCAAAAATACCAACTGTGAAACAACTTATATAACTCAGTTTTTAGGAGATTTGACATCTTTTGTTCCTCCTATTTTGCTCAAAAAATAGTCCTCCAAAGTATCGCCAGATACAGAAAGTCCTGTTACAAGAATGTGCGATTCTGCCAAAGCAGACGCAACTGTCTCTAAATCATTCAAATAATCATACAAACGAATTATGCCATCTGGCATTAGTTTAAAGTTATCTGTATGAAGATTCTCTTCCAAAACCAGAACCGTTTTCTGAACATCTGTTGTTTTAATTGCTATATGTCGTTTACACCGTTCATTTAATTCATAATCAGAAATCTCTTCTATAATTTTTCCATGGTCAATCAGAATAAATTCTGATGCTGTTTGATACAATTCTTCTAAGATATGGCTTGAAACCAAAATGGTCATACCATATTCTTTATTCAAAATTTTTAATAAATTTCTAATTTCTACAATTCCAGCAGGGTCAAGACCATTGATAGGTTCGTCTAAAATCAATAGTTCTGGTGTATTTAAAAGTGCAATCGCTATCCCCAATCGTTGACGCATACCTAATGAAAAATTGCGGACACTCTTTTTATCTGTATCTTGCAATCCAACCATATCTAATGTCCTTTTAATAACTGATTTATCTGGTATGCCGCGTTGAATACGCTGTACTTCCATATTTTGATAGGCAGTCATTGACGGGAATAGGGCAGGCGTTTCAATCATACTTCCAATTCGTTTACGCTGTTTCTGCAATTCTTCTGTTCCAGAATTTCCCCATAAAGAAAGTGTACCACTTGTTGGAAACGCAAGCCCTGTGACTAATCTTAAAAAAGTAGTCTTACCTGCTCCGTTTTGACCAATAAATCCATAAATTTTTCCTTTTTTTATTTGTAAATTTATGTGGTCTAATGCTAATGTTTGTTTATATTCTTTGGTTAAAGACTTTGCTTCTAAAATAATTGAACTCATATCCCAAACCTCCTTTACTTAAACCAGTATAACGGGCAATTTTAAAGAATTTCTTAAATCGTAATGAGAAAAGTTAAAAAAATAATAAAGCTAAGGAACGTTTAATCCTTAGCTTTATGTAGGCGGTAGCCAATGCCCCAAACAGTATCAATAAATTCTGTATCAGAGCATATCGCTTTTAATTTATTGCGTAAATTACTGATATGAACATTAAGTGTATTATCTTCAGCAATATATTCTGTATCCCAAACACTTTGAAAAAGATTCGATTTTGAAAATACTTTATCTGGATATTTCATCAACAATTCTAAAATGCCAAATTCTTTAGCGGTTAAGGATAATTCTATTCCATTCAAAAATGCTGTATTTTTCTCTAGGTCTAAAGTCAGATTGTCATATTGCAAACATTCTGTCTGGCTATTTTGAAATTGTACTCTTCGCAGATTACTTTCAATTCTGGCAAGCACTTCTTCCATATCAAAAGGTTTTGTGATATAATCGTCTGCTCCCAGACGAAGCAAGTCGATTTTATTTTGTGTAGTTTCTTTCGCTGAAATAATAATAACAGGTATCGTAAATTTCTTGCGTACATCAGATAAAATAATATCACCACTCCGATAAGGAAGCATAATATCAAGTATAATCAAATCAATTTTTTCTTTATTCAAAAAATCCAGAACATGAAGTCCATCATATTGGCAATGCACAGCATATCCTTTTTCTTTTAGAAAATCAGCCAATAACGCATTTATTTCTAAATCATCTTCAATAATCAATATTTTATTCATTAGCCTACCTCATTCCTGCAATGCTACTTTCCCATTATACATTTAAGGTTGTATTTCCTCAATACCATTGCAACCAATTATATGAGAGGGATTCTTATTTTGTCAATCTAATTATAAGCAGAATAGTATAGATTGGATAAACAATTACCATACTATTCTGCTGTAATATTTATTCTACAATCTTCCAGTTATCGTCCTTATGTAACACAAGCTCATACTGTGAGATTTGCGTCATTTTCGACTTGTTATCCAGATACTTTACAGACACACTGACCTTGAGATTATCGCCGTCTTTGGTAAAGACAGGGTTTACCAGTTCTGAAAATACATAGTCGCCGGATACAGGAGCAAGCACACCGTCTTTGACATAGTAGGCAAGTTCCTTTTCCGTAGCTGTCGGGTACAGCTTAAAGAATGTTTCCAAGAAAGCGGTAGCGTCTTTGACTGAATCGGAGCTGACACTGACATCGGCTTCCTGTGCTTTCGGTTCATACTTTGATTTCTGTACCGCCGGAGCAAGGGTAGGATTCTGTGTTATGACCATTGCACCGTCCTCATCCTGCGTTTTCTCTGCACAGAACTCCTTGTGTTCT
>JAUUNJ010000221.1 GCA_030844625.1 Roseburia sp.
AATATGCCGAAGTACAGGCAAAAAAGCAAAGACTTTGTTATTGATAAGATTATTGAAAAAATTCCTGAAGAAATATTACAATTTCAGTTTTGTGAAGAATTGATGCAGAGAGATTATAATGAAATAACAAAAATAATTGAAGCATACAAACGGTGATAAAAAGATGGGAGAAAAAATGAAACTAAAAAATGTGCTGATCGTGGTTCGCGATATAGAAAAATCAAAAGAATTTTATAAGGATTTGTTTGGATTGGAAGTAATAGCTGACTTTGATGGAAATGTAGTGTTGTCTGAGGGATTAGTCCTTCAGGAAAAGAAAATATGGGAAGGATTTATTGAACAAAAGGTAGTTTGCGGAGGCAATGATGTGGAATTATATTTTGAAGAAAATAACATTGACACTTTTTGGGAAAGACTGGAAGAGAGCAAATATGAAATAGAATATCTGAATAAATGCATAGAACATGATTGGGGACAGAGAGTTATTCGCATATATGATCCGGATAAGCACATAATTGAAATTGGTGAGTCAATGGAATATGTAGTCCGAAGATTTTTGCAATCAGGGATGGATGCAGAACAGGTGGCAGAGAAAACACAGTTGCCACTGACGATGATTGAAGAATTAGTGAGTTTGTAAAACAAGAAGTATGAAAGGTAAAAAATAGATACACTGTGAGTTGATGAAACAAGATTAAAGCTTAAGGGAGGTTGTAATCTCATGCATTTTGGATTTTCATATGTAGGTCTGATTTTTCTTTTAATGCTTATGGCGCCTAATTTGGTGTGGACAAAGAATCAGCCAAAAGACTATGAAAAATATGTAGTAAATGAAAATAAAATTCTTGTAATTTTAGAGAGAATAGGGGAAGTACTGGTCACCTGTGTTTCTTTGATTTTTTCAGATTTTAATATCACACCAGTAACCACATGGACATTGTGGCTTGGCGCAGCATGTGTTCTCATGATATTGTACGAAATATATTGGATCAGATATTTTCAGAGTAATAAGACGATGCAGGATTTTTATAGTGATTTACTGGGGATTCCGGTGGCAGGGGCTACCTTACCTGTTATGTCATTTTTGCTGTTAGGGATCTATGGAAAGAATATTTGTTTGATGATTGCTGTTATCATATTGGGAATTGGACATGTTGGAATTCATTGGAATCATAAAAAGGAGTTGAATAATACCCTTTAAAATCTGCAGATATAAAATATTTGAGGAAAAAGTAAATGAAAGTAGTGAGAGCAACAGAAACATGGCAGAAGGCAGGTGCATATTACGTGCGCATTCAGGCTATGGCAAGGCAATATAACATTAATTTAAGAGAGGAATTTGATGAACATGATACATCGGATACAAATTATATTGTTTTATTAGATAAAGAATTTCCGGTGGCTACATGCCGACTTTATGGAATTGATGAAGATAGAGCAGCCATTGGTCGTGTTGTCGTGTTACCCGAATATAGAAAAAGGGGACTTGGAAGCATGGTTGTCAAAGAGGCAGAGAATTGGATTAAAGAACAGGGATATAAAAAAATTGTTCTTGAAAGCCGGGATGTTGCTGTAGGCTTTTATGAAAAACTGGGATATATAGCTGATTTTGACAGAATTATCAATGGGGGAACTTTCACATGCATTTATATGGAGAAGAATATTGATTCATGAGTTAGAACAATATACAGATTAAGGTAATGTTTGACAAAATGCAGAGTGTATTGTTTAATATATACAGATACCTATATAGGTATATATGAAGGAGGCGCATTATGAAAAAATGCATGGATTCTGAAAATCTTCACCGGAGATTAAGCAAAATAATTGGTCAGGTTCAGGCGATCGACAGAATGGTAGACGAAGATGTTCCTTGTGAAGATGTTTTGGCGCAGATTAATGCAGCCAAGTCGGCTCTGCATAAAGCAGGTCAGGTCGTATTAGAGGGGCATATTAAACATTGTGTGCGTGATGGAATTGAGAATGGAGATGCAGATAAAACAATTGAGAATTTTACAAAAGCAGTAGAACGTTTTGCGAATATGAAATAAGCACAAACTAATTAAAAAAGAAGTTATACACCGGGAAAGAAAATATATAGAGGTGTATAGCTTCTTTTTTGATTGAGTGCGGTATGACAGCAGAAAAAAAGCGTATTTATGCTGCCGGACAGGGGAAAGAAATTGTAAGAGTCAAGTTGTCGGGTAAGAATATTTTATAAAAATTATAACTTGACAACCGATACCCCCATAGGTATAATACAAACATACTACATATACCCCCATAGGTATTAAAGGAGAAGTCATGATTAAAAAACTGGAAAAATTGATGGAAATAGGTGGGACAAAAAAAGATATTATATTTTTAATTATTAGTGCATTTGCTCTTTTGTGCAGTATCTTTAAACTGATTCCTTTGCCCTTTGATCCGGCATGGATTGCAATCGTTCTTTGTGGATTGCCAATTATAATGGAGGCTGTTATTGGAATGATAACGGCTTTTGATATCAAAGCAGATGTATTGGTTTCAATAGCATTAATTGCATCTGTTATTATCGGTGAGGATTTTGCTGCGGGAGAAGTGGCATTTATTATGCAGTTAGGAGGGCTGTTAGAAGAACTGACAGTAGCAAAGGCAAGAGCAGGAATTGAAAAATTGGTTTCTTTAACACCTGCAAAGGCAAGAAAAATTAAAGATGAAAAAGAAATAGAAATTTCTGCTCAGGAAGTTGTTCCCGGGGATATTCTTAGAGTTCGTCCGGGAGAAACCATACCGGTAGATGGAATTATTATTTCCGGACAATCCTCTGTGAACCAAGCGGTAATGACGGGAGAATCATTGCCTGTAGATAAAGAAGTGGGAGATGAAGTGTCCAGTGGTACAGTAAATCAGTTTGGAACTTTTGAAATGAGGGCAGTTAAAGTTGGAGAGGACAGTTCCATTCAGAGGATGATTCGGCTGGTTCAGTCTGCAGATTCCGGAAAAGCAAAGATTGTTGGGATTGCAGACAGATGGGCCACTTGGATTGTTGTGATAGCTTTATCAGCGGCAATGCTCACATGGATTATATCTGGAGAAATTATCCGGGCGGTTACTGTTCTGGTTGTATTTTGTCCCTGTGCATTAGTTCTTGCCACACCTACTGCGATTACAGCAGCAATTGGAAATGTTACAAAACATGGTTTTCTGGTCAGAGAGGGAGATGCCCTGGAACGACTTGCAGGAGTAAAGTTACTTACTTTTGATAAAACAGGGACTTTGACATTAGGAACGCCAAAAGTGAAGGAAGTGGTATCAATTGATGATTGTATTGATGGAGAAAAAATTTATTCTTTTGCTGCCAGTGTAGAGCAGTATTCAGAACATCCTCTTGGAAAAGCAGTTTGTAATTCTTATAAGGATGCCGGATATACAGATATAAAATCGGCAACAGATTTTGATATGATTCCGGGCCAGGGGGTTTTAGGTATTGTAGACGGGAAAAAAATCTGTGCAGGCAATGAAAAAATGATGTCACAGTTTGGAGTGACAGTTTCTGATATACTAAAACAGAAAACAGCAGTTTATTTGAAAAGCGGAGCCACAGTTATTTATGTTACAGTGGAAAATCGTATTACAGGATTTTTGGTTTTGGCAGATAGGATCCGAACAGAGGCAAAAGATATGATTGGTGCGTTAAAAGAATTGGAAATCAGCCCTGTACTGCTGACAGGAGATAATCAAAATGCTGCAGAAAACATTGCTGGAGAAGTTTCCATAGATAGGGTCTATGCAAATTGTCTGCCGGAAAATAAAATGAATACCATTATCCGGTTTCAGAAAGCAAATTTTCCGGTATGCATGGTAGGGGATGGGATTAATGATGCGCCTTCCCTAAAACAGGCAGATGTCGGTATTGCGATGGGAGGGATAGGAAGTGATATTGCAGTGGATGCAGCCGATATTGCATTGATTAATGACGATATCAAAGAACTTCCGCATCTGATTGCTATTTCTCATAGAATGATGAAGATAATCAAGTTAAATATGACATTTTCTATGGCACTTAATTTTATAGCAATTATACTGGCAATTACAGGCATATTAAATCCGGTTGTGGGTGCATTGGTACATAATGCGGGAAGTGTTATTGTTATTGTAAATTCCGCTTTATTATTAAAATGGAGGAAGAAATAATAGGATTGAAATCAAAATTTGTTGGTTAGATTAAAAATCAAATATTTAAAATCAAAAGATTAGAAAGAAGCCGTGGTCTAAAATAGATTACGGTTTCTGTTATTTCACCAATTCTTTTAATTGCAAATATATTGTGGTAAAATATTGGTTAAAGGCGATATGAAGGTAAGTAATGTGATAAAAGAAATGACAATAGAGGATTATGAAGAGCTTTTTACCATGTGGAAAGACACTCGAATATGGAACTGCGCAGTCTGGAGGATTCCAAAGAAGGAATAACCAGAGTTTGTTTAAATGTTATGGAAACAAACCAATGTGGTAAAAGATTTTGGCAAAAGCGCGGTTGGGAGAAAAAAGATTTTCCGGGATTTTACAGTAAGTCAATCGCAAATAAGATTAACGAACCGCTGTTCAAATTATAGAGCAGGAGGGGAGGTAGGTTAAATATGGTTTGTGAAGAGGTATTATATCATTTTACTGAAATAAGTAAAATGATATTGGGAAAAAATCTGGTGGGAATTTATCTGCATGGTTCAGCAGTTATGGACTGTTTTAATTCGGAGAAAAGCGATTTGGATTTGATTGTGATTGTAAAAAATAATATTCAAAATGTTGTGAAAATAGAATATATGAAGAGAATCCTAGAATTAAATAAAGATGCTCCGGGAAAGGGAATAGAGCTGAGTATGGTCAAAAAGGAATTTTGTAATCCATTTGTTTATCCTACGCCTTTCGAATTGCATTTTTCTGCAATGCATTTAGATTGGTTTAAAGAAAATCCCGAAGATTACGTTGAAAAGATGAAAGGGACAGATAAAGATTTGGCAGCCCACTTTACTATTATTAATAAATGTGGAATTGTGCTGTTTGGAGACAAAATTAGTGAAGTATTTGGAACGGTC
>JAUUNJ010000222.1 GCA_030844625.1 Roseburia sp.
CCAAACAACTTTACTCTGGGATCTAATTTATGAATTATTGAATTTTCAGGATAATACTGTCCGATTGTTATATCTGCCATTTTTCCCTCTGTCCCTTACTTTACCGGCTTAACACTTACCGAATAACCTGGGTTACTTTCCTAAACTTTTTAATATACTCATCTTTGCCTGCTCCAGATTAATTATATTTTCATCCACTTTCAGACCATCTTCTTTTAGCTGATGCATAATATAAGTTATCTGGGGTGCTGCCAGACCGATTTTCTCCAGTTCTCTGTAATGTTTAAAAACTTTCTGTGGGGTGTCATCAAACATCACTTTACCTTTATTCATTACAATGATTCTCTCTGCATAGTTGGCTACATCCTCCATACTGTGGGACACAAGAATAACACCGATTTTTTTCTTTTCCTGAAGCATTCTCACCTGATTAAGGATTTTATCTCTTCCAGCAGGATCGAGTCCTGCTGTTGGCTCATCAAGAATCAGAATATCCGGTTCCATTGCCAGAACTCCTGCAATTGCCACTCTTCGTTTCTGCCCGCCTGACAACTCAAAAGGGGATTTATCATACAGCTCTTCTCTTACTCCCACAAGTTCCAGAGCTTCTTTTGCCCTTTCTATCGCTTCCTCTTTGGAAAGTCCCTGATTCAGAGATCCGAAACAAACATCTTTTAAAACTGTTTCTTCAAAAAGCTGATACTCAGGATATTGAAAGACTAATCCCACTTTACATCTCAGCCCACGCATATCAAAATCACTGTCATATATGTTTTTCCCATTATAATACACATTTCCACTTGTCGCCCTTTCAAGACCATTAAAATGCTGTATCAGTGTTGATTTTCCGGAGCCTGTGTGACCTATAATTGCCACAAATTCGCCTTTTTCTATTTCAAGATTTATATTCTTTAACGCCGCAGTTTCCGTGGTTGTCCCTGCTCCATATACATAACTTACATTTTCTAATTTTAATGACATACTTCTACCTGTTTTCGTTAATCTGTATCATAAGTTCCTCAACGCTTAAAATTCCGTCTTCTATGTTTAAACCGCTCTGTTTCAACATATGTCCCAGTTCCGTAACCTGTGGTACTTCCAGACCGTAAGATTTAATTTCATCCACTTTTGAAAATACTTCCTTTGGAGTGCCCTCCATCACCAGTTTTCCCTTATCCATCACAAAAATTTTATCTGCTCTGATTGCTTCATTCATATGATGGGTAATCAAAATAATAGTTATTCCTTTTTCGCTGTTAAGTTCATGCAAAGTTTCTAAAACTTCACTTCTTCCCACAGGGTCCAGCATTGCCGTAGGTTCATCCAGAACAATGCACTTAGGTTCCATCGCAATGATTCCGGCAATGGCAACTCTCTGCTTCTGTCCGCCCGACAGTTTCAACGGTGATTTATGACGGAATGCTGTCATATTTACGGCGCCCAACGCCCGTTCCACCCGCTTCCATATTTCACCGGTAGGCACTGCCATGTTCTCTGGTCCAAATGCCACATCTTCCTCCACCATTGTAGACACAATCTGGTTGTCCGGATTTTGAAAAACCATCCCTGCAGTCTGGCGAATCTCCCATATACACTTCTCATCTTTGGTATCTATTCCATCTACCCATATAGTTCCCTCTGTAGGCATAAGAAGTGCATTCATATGTTTTGCCAGTGATGACTTACCGGAACCGTTATGCCCCAGAATGGCAATAAACTGTCCCTCTTTCACATCAATGCTTACATTATTTATTGCACGCACAGTTTTCTCTTCATCATCTATATAATCATGTATCAGATTTTTAATTTTAATTATTCCCAAAATCTTCTCTCCCTGTCAGATACATTACCGATAAATACGCTAACGAATTTATTTTATTGCATTTAATAAGATTTTGCAACTTATTGTTACTGTTAAGACATGTACTCTACAGAGCAATTCCCATCTGACCTTTAATCTGTTTTGTTCTTGCAATATGTTCATACAGTTATATAATGGTTTTATGTTCTGTTTATATTTGGACAAATACATACTTTTATGCTATTTTAT
Organism: Roseburia sp.; assembly: GCA_030844625.1. Taxonomy (GTDB): domain Bacteria; phylum Bacillota; class Clostridia; order Lachnospirales; family Lachnospiraceae; genus Eubacterium_G. Next base: position 2,051 of record JAUUNJ010000222.1, read on the forward strand.
TGTAGGAGGTAGAGTAAGATATGTTGAAGAACATCAGAGAAATATTAGTGAAATCAAAAAATGGGCTTATCCGGAACAGATATATTATCTATCTGTCATTTCCATTTTTATTTATGGATATAATAACAAGAATACTTGGTTATAAAATAGACTTTTTTCCTTTTTATTATGCTGTCCCAAATATTTTTACAATACTGTGGATCATATTATTTATCGGCATAATAACTTCACTGAAAGGAATTGGTTCAAAAATAGCTTACTGGAGTTTGTTCACACTGTTCTTTATTTTGTTTTTAACAAATAATATTTATTATTCCCTTACGTCCTTCTTTTTCAGCTTTAATCTATTACAAATGAGTGACGAAGGAAGTTCATATATATTAGACACAATTATTAATGCAAACCCCGTAATATATGTAATTAGTATTCTTATTATTCTCACTGCTGTAATTGTTTATAAAATTTCCTTTAAAAAAATTGCAACAAATAAAAAATTTAAATTTAAGAAACTGCTGATAATTTTTGTAGTATTTTTTATACTGCACACTTTAACACCATTTTTGTTGGGCTCTGCCAACTCCCAGCTTAAATGGAATACTTTCAAAAATCCCAGAAACACATATGATACTTTCAGTGATTGTAATAAAAGTTTGAAAGTTTCAGGATTATATGAATATTCCATTCGGAATTTTTATTTAACTTTTTTAAAACCTTCGGAAAAACTCAGCAAAGAGGATCAAGCATTTTTGGACAGCATTTATAATGCCGCAGACACAAAAACAACAGATGCCTATACAGGTATTTTTCAGGGAAAAAATGTTATTTTTCTCCAATTAGAGGGAATGGATGACTGGATGTTAACCAAAAAGGACACACCAAATTTATATAATTTATTAAACCATTCCATTAATTTTACAAAACATTACTCTATTTACACAGGAGGCGGTTCAACTTTTAATTCCGAGTTTGCAGTCAATACCGGATTTACTACTCCATTTTCATATATTGAAAATGTGTATTCCTTTAACAAAAATACTTTTGATTACTCTATGGCAAGACTTTTCAAAAAAGATGGTTACACAGTGAATGCATTCCACATGAACAGCAGTGATTTTTACTCCAGAGGAATTAATTATAAAAGTTGGGGATATGATAACTATTTTGGATTAATTGATATCCAGAAATATGAGCAGGAAGAGTACAAATTAGACCGGGAATTGATTTTAAACGAAACCTTTTATAATAACATGTTTAAACAAAATGGTAATTTTGTAAATTATATTATCACTTATTCTCCTCATACTCCTTTTACCACAAAGAAAGAAGTCGGAAAAATGATTGCAGAAGAAAAATATAAGGGCAAAGAAATTCCTGATCTTTCTGAGGAAGAATGTGCAAGACTTGCAGCCGGTGAAACTGACTATATGGTGGGGCTGCTGATTCAGGCATTAAAAGACAACAACTTATATGATAACACTGTGATTGTGGCTTTTGCTGACCACTATCTATATACAATCGAAGATAAATCTATTTTAGACAAATACAAGCAGACGGAAAACAATCTGATTAACCACACTCCATTTTTTATTTGGAGCAGCGATGTGAATCCTGTAGATATAAACAAAGTAACAATGCAGACGGATATTCTTCCAACAGTGCTGAATTTATTCGGGATAGATTACAATAGCAACAATTATATCGGTCATAATGCTCTGGCTGCCGACTATGAAGGCTATGCTTTCTTCACGGATTATTCCTGGTACAATGGTAATGTTTATGTAGAAAATAAACAAATCACCAATGGAGGCAAAATAAGCCAGACGGACCTGGATGCCCTTGATAAAAAAATTAGCAATACCATTAGAAAAAACGATCTTACTTTGAAATATGACTACTTTAAAATCCGCAATGACTAAAATACAGAACTTCTATGACTCATAAAAAACCGAAATGACCTCTGTCAACTTTTGATATGTATCACAAGTTGACAGAGGTCATTTTATCAGGAAGTTAACTCCTGCTCTTTTGATAAATCATCAATTGTTATTTTACTGTTATGCGGTATTGGTTTCCATTCAACTTTCTTAAACAGTGCCAGATACTGCGTCCATCTTCCAATAATATCAAATGTGGGCCAAGTAAAACAATACAATATCTTTTTCCAGATACTGATTTTCATAATGCGTTTATGCTCAATAATGAACAAATACACTGCAACCCATATATTAACAAAATATCTTCCTATTCTATAAAATATCCTAATCCATATTACAATTGCTATACACATAAAATATGCGCGTAATCCTGCATGAATATTAACAGTTATATCCCCAAATACATAACGAAGTATTTTTGAAATATAGCTGCTATTATATAACAGTCTCACATTTTCCATGCCAAACTGATAGCAGAAAAATGGATATATGACCAGGTTCCATAGACCCCATCTGAAAGCATTGACTATATTCTTAGGCAACAGCTGTCCAAAAGTATCAAAGGACATAAACCGATGTCTGATTGTTCTCCATAAGTATCTGTACCATGTGTCATTTTCTTTTCGCTTTGTATTATGATCTATAAAGATATTCTTAAACAGTCCCCATCCGCTTTCCGCAAAAGCCTGAAGATGACCTTTTGACCATCTTAGACGCTGTCTTAATGCAACTTTCAAACTGATTGGCTGCTCATCATAAAATACAGCTTCATCATTATATGAGATTTCATATCCGGCAACAACACAATCTGCAGTTAATGCCCTGTCTTCCGTTAAAGATGTATACTTCCATCCATCTTTCACAATTTCATTTGCAAACAAAAACCCTGTCCCCTGAATATTCGTAGCCAGATGTAAAAATGATCTTGCACGGTGTCGATATCTGATTGATCTGAGCCAATGCAGTGCATATGTTGAAGCAATCCAACTTTCCGTAAAATTTTTAGTCGCCCTGTAAGATGTAATAATCTTTTCTCCTGCATCAAAAGAATCATTCATT
>JAUUNJ010000223.1 GCA_030844625.1 Roseburia sp.
GGACAGGTGGCTCTCGCCACACCGGACTGGCGGCTCTGCCGTACCGTAATATTCAATTAGTCGATTAGACATTGATGTGCTGGCAAGGTTATGTTATGCTTTAAACTGTGAAATTAATGATCTGTTAGAATATATCCCTCCGGATCAGAAAGATGCAGATTAGTATGTAATGAATTTTGACATATGAAAAAGGGGATAGAACATTGATTTTAGTGGCAATTTGTGATAATGATGAAGGCGCAACATTTCAAATAGAAGAATTGATAGAAAGTACGTATGAAAAACATGGCGTAGAAATGGAGATAGATGTATATTATAGTGGAGAAAAGCTTGCGGAAGCAATTTCTCAAGGAAAAATGTATGATATTATCTATCTAGATATTCAAATGGGAGGATTAGATGGTTTAGCTGTAGGAAAATATATACGTAAAATGGAGTTGGATTCGATTATTGTGTATATATCAGAGTATATTGAATATATTGAATCTGTTTTTGAAGTTGAGGCATTTGAATTTATTAGAAAGCCAATTAGTAATGAGAAATTTATGTTGACTTTAAAACGAGCATTAAATAGACTTGATCGAAAACAGTATTTTTTTGATTGTAAATATAAAAATTATTGGATAAGAATTCCGATTAAGGATATTGTATATTTTGAAAGCAGTGGAAGAAAAATCAATATACATTTGAAAGATAACAAAATGGAAATATTTAATGGAAAATTGGATAATGTGGAAATTAAACTAAGCAATAGTCCCTCTTTGTTTTTGAGGATACATAAGTCATATTTGGTAAATTTATCATACATTAGAGCAATTAGTGGGAAAAAGGCTAGATTGATTAATGAATTAGTATTACCAATTAGTGATGATAGAAAAGATAATGTTAGAAAGCAATATGTTAAATGTTTAGGGGAGGATATAAGTGAACGGGATAATTGATAGTATTTCTAATTTACTTATGCCACTTTGTTCCGTTTGGATAGTAAATAAATTTGTAAATAATTCATTTGAAAAGAAAGAGTCAAAAAAGATTTTTACGAGAATAATCTGGGGACTCTTTATTTTAATACAAATAGTTATGGAGACAGAAAAGGGAAATGTTTCTATTCAAAAAGGAATAATAAGTTTTTTTGTTATTTTGGGAATTATTATTATAGGATATAAGGGGACGTTTCAAAGGAAATTATTATTTACTTCCTTGTTTATATCAATCTGGATATTGTCGGAGTTTTTTGTATATTTTATTTTAAATATATATAATTTTGAAGAAGATAGAGAAATGCTGATTGGTACGATATTATCAAAGGTATTATTGTTGGTTTTACTATTTTATGTGATTTTAAAAAAATTACATAAAGAGGCGGAAGGGATAGATAGAAAATTATGGGTAATTTTATTTCTAATATCAATAGAAAGTATTTGTATGGCTTTTATATTTTATGAATTATATAATGGCAAGAATCAAATCTGGATTATTAGTTTTTATACATTATTATTGTTGATGAATGTGTCAATTTTTGAAATATATAAGAAATCAATTTATAGCTTGAAATTAGAAAAGGAAAATATGATATATGAGCAGCAATTAAAATTATTGAGAAACTGTACACAAGATCAAATGAATTCAACGGCTTTATTTCAAAGAGAACAGCATGATTTAAAAAATAAGTTATTAGGTATTAGAAGTAGTATGGAAAAGCAAAATGTACAAGATGCAATTCGTATGATTGATGGGATATTAGAACATGGGAATATGGTAGATAAAGCAGAACTAGAAAAGATAGGTAATGATATTATCGATACAATCCTTCGGTTTAAGTATGCGAAAGCAATTCAGAAAAATATAGTGGTTAAAATAGATGGATTTGCAATGCAGAAACTACCTATTTTAGATGAAGATTTGTGTGTTGTATTAGGAAATATGTTAGATAATGCAATAGAAGCTAGTGAAAAAGTTACGGATAGATGGATAAATGTTTCTATTGGATTAAGAAAAAATGGCTTGGTTATAGTTGTGGAAAATTCTTTTGATGGTATTATCAAGAAAAATATACATGGAAATATTATTTCAATAAAGGAAAATAAAGAACATCATGGATATGGTTTGAAATCTATACGAAAAACAGTTGAAAAATATGATGGAGAATTGGTGGTGGAAATTAGAGGAAATATATTTAGGGCAGTTGCATTTATGACTTGTATAGACTATGTGTAGGCATTTTTGACAGTAAATGGGGTTTTTTTGACAGATGGAGAAATATTTGGATAAAAAATGCTATTTTATAGGTATCTTGAATTTATTAGGAGGTACAAAAATGAAAAAGAATCTTTTTGCAAAAACTTTAAAGACGGTTGCAGAAAAGGGTGTGAAGATTGGGATAAATAGGAAGTGCGTTGCTGTTTATCACGAAATTGATGCTCCAGAAAAAGCAAAAAAATTTAGAAAATTCTAAAATATGAAAAGAGTATTTGCTTTTTTAACAGACTATCTAATCAAAAAAGGGCTTGTTCAAGAAGAGGACAGGCCCATATATGAATATGGATTTCAGATTCTTATTGAAATATTTTTATGGGTATTATGCTGTACTATTATAGCAGCATTGACATGTTCGTTGATAGAACTGTGTATTTTTTTTATAATATTTTTCCCCATACGTTCCTATGCTGGAGGATTCCATTTCAGAAAATTTAGTGTATGTTTACCATTTTCCTGTACGACTTTTCTGATAATTATATATTTGTCAAGGATTATTATTATGCCGAGAGGGCTACAATTATGTAATTCTTTTTTTTTGCTTGGTTTGATTTTTATTGGAAATATTAAGGAAAATGAGAATAGTGATTTGGAAATATACTGTAAAAAGAGATTGAGATTATATTTAATGCTTAATATTGGAATTGGGGTAGTGCTATTTGAATTTTGCGAACAACAAGTGTTAAATGTTTATATGGAGACACTTTTGTTGATAGTGATTTCGTCAGTACTACAAAATAGAAAATCATTTTTGAAAGACTAAGAACTGGACAGAAATGATTTTTTATTATTTTAGAGAGAAAGATACAAAATCGTCAGAAAATATAACGACAGATGATAAGAAAAAATCCTTACTATAACTTTAAATATTTGTAGACATATAGGGGGGATATAATGAAGAAGTTTTATATTAGAATTAATGGTGAATTAATGGAAGTGGATTATAAAGTGTATAGAGAATATTATTATGGAAAAAGAAAAGAGAAATATTTCATGTTTGATTTAAAATGGGGAGGAATAAAGCAAAAAGGAGGAAAAAATAAATTAGTTAGAGAAATTTCGCTAGAGTCTCTTTGGGAAAAAGGAATAGAGATTTCGACAGATGATACAGTATGGAGTATTATTGAAAAGGAGATTGATTTAGAAAAATTATATGTGGCAATACATCGTTTAGATATATGGGAAAAGATTGTGTTGCAAAAGATATTCTGGGAAGGATTGAGTGAAAAAAGAATAGCAGAGGAATTAAATATTTCAAGATCAACTTTGAATTATAGAAAGGGAAAAATATATAAAAAAATTCGTGAGGAAGTAGAAAAAGGTAAATATTGAAACATGTGATATGGAAGTTTAAGGAATATTTCTTGAGATTTATAAAAAGTTATGAGATCAGATATGATGGGAAAAAAAGAAAAGAGTATTTCAGGATTTTGCGTTTGGTGATATATTACTATTATATACAAGAATTATAAAATAAAGAAGGGTGGGCACGACATTTTCAGAACTTATTTGTGCCATGAGCGAAGTGAAAGGGATGATAAAAAATATGAAAAATGAATGGTTGACATTTTTTTTTATACTGATCGCAGGATTATTAACTAGTTGTTCGATGCCAAATGCAGTTGAATCTACAGTATCTGTAGATAATGCAGAAGAAGATATCATTTTGCCAGATGATATTTTTGAGGCGCCTGAATATGAATATATTATCAATAATCCCTTTAATTCTTATGTAAAACATTTTAATGAAACAACATATGCTGCTACTCCGGATGGACTCTATGCTCAAAAAGATGATACGAAAGGGTGGGAATTGATTGATGTTGGATGTATCGGAATGGGAGATGAATTTAATGGAGATTTGTATTACAGCTGTGATAATCTAGTAAAGCGACTTAATTTGAATACACATGAAATTTCGACGCTCTGTGACAGTGAGGAGGCAATATATAAAATTACATTTGAACAATGGAATGGCGAAAATCATATCTATTTTTTTGCGGAATCAGGGTGTGTGCAGGAGGCTCTTTTGGACGAAAATGGAGAAATACTGGAATTGGTACCGTTTGATGAAACTACGAATTATCAGGAATATAACAGCAGATACCGATATAAGATTTCCTATCCAGAAAGTGTAAAAAACGACCCTTATTGGGATTTATCTTTTAGTGTAGACCTCATTGATACCTGTTTTAGTCGGAAATATTGGAATGGTACAAATTTCTTTTCTGTCCATGCTTCAATGTCTGGCAATACAGATATACGATTTATGAGAGCCTATCGGTTTAATTTTTCCGAAAGAAGAGGAGAAATTATTGAATATGGAAAATGTTATGATAAATGCATAGCGACTAATTGGGGACTTGTATTTTTTGATGAGCATCAACATGATAGGATTCATCTTATGTCACTTGATGGTAAACGAGAAAAGATTCTGTGGAATCGGAATGAAGAACATTTTGATTTTATCACATTTGATGATGATTACTTATATGGATTTTATGAAAAGGATGAAAAGGCTTATGTTGGTAGGATTTCTTTTCAAACAGAAGATTTTGAAATTCTTTTCTCTAAATCTGAAGATTATGAACATTTTGATATATTAAATGATCATATTTATTATTTGAATTCGAATAGTCAGCTTAAATGTCAGGATATTCAATCTGGAGAAATAACATATATTGGTTGATTAACCCTAATGGGAAAATTTTTTAAGGGGCTGTAAAAAAACTCCCCTGACAGAAAAATCGCCCAGACCGTGAGGTCTG
>JAUUNJ010000224.1 GCA_030844625.1 Roseburia sp.
TAACTTTTATGGAAGAACAAATAGTTCTGAAATTATAATGTATACAATATGCATACATAAAAGGGGTCTTAGGGTTCTCCCTAACAAGTGTGCTTTTTAGGACAAAGATATTTTTTTAACAAAAATGTCCTAAAAAGTGCGTATCTTGCCACTCAAAAAACGGGCACAAGGGCAAAAAAAGCATACAGAATGTATGCAAAAAAAAGAAAATGTATGCAGAATGCATACAAAAACCTGTATGCAGAATGTATACATCAGAAAAAATGCCTGCAATTTGTATACAGTGGAAAGAATTGTATACAATTTGCAGGCAAAAGATGTATGTAAAATGCAGACATCAGAGAAAATGCATACAGAATGTATACAAAAGATGTATGCAAAATGTAAGCATTAGGAAAAGTGCATATAAAATGTATGCAGAATGTATACATTAGAAAAAAATGTATGCAAGATGTATACATTTGAAGAAAGAGGATATATGAACAGCAAAAAAATCATACGGGTAAGAATATCCATGCAGCTTGCAGATAAAATTATGAAAGAAGCCCAAAAAAAAGAAAAAAGAAAATCGGCATACGTAAGGGAACAGCTCGCTGGGCAGACAGCATTTAAAGATGAAAATCTGGACACGGTTTATCAGAAGCTGAATAATGAAATTCGCAGTATAGGATTAAAGATAAACTATAAAGCACGTTTGTTTAATACTTATGGGGTAGTAGACATCGATCCGGAAATAAACTTGCTGCTGAAAAAAACAACAGATGAACTGACCGGAATAATCAGATTGTTAAAAGATACAGCCATACCGGAAGGAGAAAAAGAAATTATGTTTGACAATCCGGAAAAGAAAACAGCTAATCTGAATTTGGCTGTATCTAGGGAAATGTTATCGGAACTAAAATTGAAAGCGGGAGAATTAAAAATCGGTGTCAGCAGACTGGTAAGAAACCGAATGGCAAATCCGTTAAGGTATACGAAGACGGATATTTTAATATTGCAAAAGCAAATCCATTATAAAATCTATCCAATCATTAGTAACGTAGAACAGATATGCTTTCGGTATGCGGAGAGTAATATCAAAAATATATATTTAGAGATTAATAAATTAAATGATGATGTGGCAAAAATAGCGGAGCTTGAAAATAAAATAATGTTCTGTTTAAAAGAGTAAGTCGGGAGAAATAAATGGGAATAACGAAATTGATGCATATAAAAGAAAGAAAAAAAGGAAACAAAGCTGCAGGACTGCTAAACTGTATTTATTATATTTTAAATCCGGCAAAGACACAGAACAAAAGACTGGTTGGTGGCAACTGTGGAAAAGACGAGGAAGAAATTTACCGGAAATTTCTGGACACAAAAAAATCTTATGGAAAAGAAGGTGGAAGACAGGGGTATCATTTTGTAATCTCCTTTCCACCGGAGGAAAACGTATCCGCACAAACGTGTATGAATGTAATGTCTGATTTTATGAATGAATATTTGCAGGATGAATATGATGCGGTTTTTGCAGTGCATGATGATACGGATCATATGCATGGGCATCTTTGTTTTAATTCGGTAAATTCCATTACAGGAAAAAAATATCGGTATGAAGACGGAGACTGGGAAAAATATATACAGCCGGTTACCGACAGAATTGCAGAAAGGTATGGTCTGTCAAAGTTGGAATTTGTCGGGGTTGATGAGGAAGAGGATATTGACTGGGATGCAAAAATAAAACATGATATTGATGAGTGCGTGAAAAAATCTGACAGCTATGAAGATTTTAAAAGCCGTCTGAAAAAAGAATATGGATACAAACTCAGGGAAGGAATGTCAAAAAAGCATGGTTTGTATTTATCATACCATCCACCGGGAAAGAGGAAAGCGGTACGATCTTATCAGCTGTCAAAACAATATCAGCCATATGATATTAAAAGAAGAATAGAATTGAGAGAACAGCCAGTTATTATAGTGCCGGTAATAAAAGAATATTATTGCAGCAATGTTTACATCAGAAGAGCAAAATATTTAAAATGGAATCAGATGTCGTTATATCAAAGGGAGAATGCAAGAAAGATATATAAAGCAAGAATGCTGTATCATAGAGGGAATGGTGTTTCAAATTGGGAAAATGCAAGAATCAGCAGAGATATTAATAAGCTGCTTTCGCAGCATAAATTTCTTTTTGAACACAATGTAAAGACAGAGGAAGATGCAGAAAAATGTAAAGAGTATCTTTCAGATAAGTTAAAAACGCTAAATGGCAATCTTAGAAAATGCAGAAAAAAGTATAAAGATTTTCTGAAAGGTGAACCTTCGCTTTTTGAATTGTATGAGAAGATAGTAGTGGCAAAAGAAAAAGAACTTACTCTGGAAGAAAAGAAGAAAGTTTCTGAAATAGAAGATATGCTGGAAACTAATTATGTGGGTGAAGTGTATCAGGAATATATGGATGAGTTAAACACAATTAAGATGAGCAAAGATAGAATTAAAAAGGATTTAAATACAATTAGGGGAATCGCAACAGACCTTTCATACTTTAAAGTTTGGAAAAACAGAGAAAGAATAAAGCAAAAGGGTGAGGATGTGCAAAAGAAAGGCAGAAGCAAAAAGGGTAACAAGAAGTAACGTGTACAGACATATACCAGGGTGGTACAATATAATTGTAAAGATGTAGAGATAGCTGAGGCTGTCTTTTTTATTTATAAGGAGGATTAAAATGGACGAAGTAATAATGAAAGAACTAAAAAATATGATTGAGAACAAAGAAGAAAACACAATTGTAACAGTATGGATGGGTGGTGAACAGAATGAAGAATAAATTAGACGAAATGACAGCATATGAAAAAGACAGTTTTATTGATGCAGTGGAAGTAACAGAGGTTATGCGAGTATTAGAGGAATGCAAGGAAATACCAGAACCATATAAAGGAACGTCTGGAGAAAATAATACTCGTTTAAGGCGAGGTGAAGCAGAAATAGCTTTAGAGATGGGAATTCCAATTTATGCTGTGACCGAGGCAGAAGGATATCATGGAAGTGATGCAGGATTTCATCATATTAGTAGAATTAAGTCAAAAGAAGAATTGATTCGTTACACAGATCTTTTAAGTGGTTATAGAAACATGGCAATTTTGCAGCCTAATTATCCCAAGGAGTCACAACAAGTTATTGCAAATTATTTAAGGGATGTTTACGAACAGAAAGTCAATAACGAAAATATAAAATATGTAATTGAGGAAAGTAGACATACAAAGACTAATGAGAAAATTTGGTTAGTAAAAGTAAATGAGAAACTTGAAAAAGAAAAATTTCTACAGGAAAAGCAAAAAATGAAAGAATTGGGTGGGTACTACAGTAAGTATACTCACTCTTTTGTTTTTAAAGAGGATCCAAGCGATGAGTTAAAAAAAGAAAAAAATCAGAATCTTACAATAGAGGGGAAAAAGTCAGAAGATAGTGAATTTAAGTTGAAGCAGGTTTCGGTTCGATTAAATCAAGAGAAACCACTATATTCAGAAAAATCTATCAAGTCCGCAGAAGATGCGTTGAAAATTGTTGGACAAGAATTAATGGCTAATTTGGATAGAGAACAAATCTGTATTATTAATTTAAATACAAAAAATAATCCGATAAATTTTTCAATCACATCTGTTGGAACTTTAAATAATGCATTGGCTGAACCTAGAGAAATGCTGAAAGCATCAATTTTGTCAAATGCGGGAAGTGTAATTATGCTACATAATCACCCAAGTGGAAATTATTATCCAAGTGCAGAAGATTACCGGGTAACAGAACGTATGATAAAGAGTTTTGATAGCGTCGGAATTAAAGTTTTAGATCATGTGATTATCGCAGGTAATAATATAGAGGATTATTACAGTATCAGAGAAGAGAATGTAAAAATGTTTGAAGATTCTCCAGTGTTGTCAGGAAAATTGGAATTTGCCGATATTGGTGAACATCTGCTTAATAAAATAAATGTATTTTTAGTAGCAGAAGATTTGGCATATTGGATAAACAATACTCATAGTACAATTTCACTAACGAATGAAGAGGCAGAGCTGATCCTTAATTATATGGATGGACATGGATATAATCTGGGTGTTGAAAATGAAACTTTAGTAAGAATAGATGTAGATGAAGAAACTCCAGTGGCAGAGAAATATAACATTGGTGAAGCTATTTATGCTATATGTGACTGGAATGCAGAGTTGATTTTAGAAACAGATAAAAATATAAATGTTGCAGCTAGTGTAGAAGAGGTTTACAAATTAAGAGAGTATATGAAATCACTCAGAGCGGATGAGAATGTTATTGATACAATGTTTAAAAAGACATCTTTAGGAAAAACACTTGAGTTAGGAACAGAAAAAAAAGAAGAACAAAAACAGCAGCATAAGAAGGAGAAAGTGATATAGCATGACAAAATTACAAAAGATTGAAGATTTATATCAGGATATAATGAAGCAGATTGTTTCTTCTCCGGAGGAATGGAAGAAATTTTTGAATACTGCTTCGAGAATGTATCGGTATGATTTTAGTGAACAGCTTTTAATTTATGTCCAAAAGCCGGATGCAGAGGCATGTGCAACGATAGATGTTTGGAATAAAAAAATGCATTGTTGGGTCAATCGGGGTTCCAAAGGTATTGCATTAATTGACAGAATAGAAACAACTGGTGAAAAGGTACTGAAATATGTATTTGATGTTTCAAATGTTCATAAAGCTGAAAATATAGGAAAATATCCATATTTATGGGTATTTAGAGAGGAACACCAGGATAGTATTATCAGTAATCTGGAGGAAGAATATAATATCCCTTTAAAAAGCCAGATTTTTGCAGATAATATTAGACAGATGGCAGAGCAAATTGCTACGGAAGAAGTGGAAGAAAATTTTAAGTACATTTTGGAAGATTCACAAGAAAGTTATTTGGAAGATGTTTCACAAGATGAATTACGGAAATGTTATAGAACAATTCTCGCATCTAGTATTACATATTCTGTTTTATC
>JAUUNJ010000225.1 GCA_030844625.1 Roseburia sp.
TCCAATAATCCTTGTATTTCTTCACACCCTGAATGATGAATATACGCACTAAATAAATCATACTGTTCTTTTGTGCAGGAAATCAAATCATTTGGTTTTGAATAAAAAAATAGTATCGGTTTAAAAGATAATATTGGATCAAATTCTGTTAGTGGTAACAATCGTTTCTCCATATCATTTAGTTCATCTAAATTAAATTCTGCTTTTTTTCGCAACGACATCAAAGCACCGGCAACCATCGACCATAACGCTTCATATCCTGAATTTGGATATTCCATATCTCTGGAATAATTGAATTTTTTTATTTCAACCCTTGCTTCCGTGAAAGGAATTAACACAGTGTCATTTTCTTCCGGGTCTTCACCGTATCTTATTATTTCCAGAGAATATCCTTTCCCGGTTTTGGAAAGATTTACGTCTTTCCATTCTTCCTCTCCATCTAAGTCAATTTCTTCTATACATTTTAACACCAGATAAAGTTCATATGAACCGGCATTCTCTACGCAAATATAAATATTACCATCCCTTATACTGGTAATTCTTTTTATATCCACACATCCGGTGTTTACATAATTGTAGTCCATTTTCACAAGTGCACCTTTTACCCTGTCATCAAAATCATTCAGAACTTCATTAAACTGCAACTCTTTTCCTTCTATCTCATCCATCTTATTCTTCTCCTGCCTTAAAATTGTAAATCGGTTTTATTACATTCATAATCTCTGCTGTCTCACTGATATTATTGACAATATCCTCCATGGATTTATATGCCATCGGACATTCATCCAGGGTTCCTGCGTTTACTGAGGTTGTATAAATTCCTTTCATCTGCTTCTTGTATTCAGAAACCGTGAAAGAATTCTTTGTAGCATTTCTGGAATATAACCGTCCTGCCCCGTGAGGTGCAGAACAATTCCAGTCTTCATTACCTTTTCCAACACATATTAAAGAACCATCTCTCATATTAATTGGTATCAAAAGTTTTTCTCCTGCTCTGGCTGATACTGCACCTTTTCTCAAGATCATGGCATCTGTGTCTATATAATTATGAATTGTTGTAAACTGTTCCTCCACCTTTAGTTTCATTCCCTTTATAATTTCATAAAGCATTGCCTTTCTGTTAAGCATTGCAAACTTTTGAACAATTCTCATATCGTGAATATAATCTTCCAAAAGTTCACCTTCACAATAAGCAAGCACTTTCGGAATATCTGTAACAACCCTTTGCTTTAACGCATCAATTGCTGTCTGAATTTCCTGTTTTCTGCCTGACGCTTTATAATCTTCAATCAGACGCTTCACATCCTTTTTTGTATTTCCGTTTAAAGCTTTATAAGCCTGCTCCTGATAATAATTTGCAACTTCCAGCCCAAGATGTCTCGAACCGGAATGAACCACAATATAAATTTTTCCAGCCTCATCTTTATCTGCCTCAATAAAGTGATTACCTCCACCCAATGTTCCAAGTGATAACTGCGCTCTTAACAGATTAATGTTTCCATCTTTCAGACATTTCAGTTGTGTCAAATCAATTTCATTATTATATTTATGTGGCACTGTCCTTATGTTGTAGCCTGATGGAATCTTCTCATAAATCAACTTGTCTAACTTCTGAAGTTCAATATGAGGATTTTTTATTTTGATTGTTTCCATTCCACATCCGATATCAACACCAACCAGATTTGGTACCACTTTATCTTTTATGGTCATTGTTGTTCCGATGGTGCAGCCTGCACCTGCATGAACATCCGGCATAATTCTTATTTTCGAACCGATAGTAAATTCCTGATTGCATAATGTCTGTATCTGGCTCAATGCCATGTCTTCCACAACATCAGTAAATACTTTTGCTGTATTAAATTTTCCTTCTACTAATTTCATTTTTATCACCAATTTCTTTCTTAAAAGAAAAGAGCCGACTACATTGGCACACCTGTACCAAAAATAAATCGGCTCCTACTTCTACCTATTCCCTTTTTTCTGACAGCCAATTATTTGTGCCGCCAGTAAGCTGTGGAAAATGCTGTTAGCAAATTTCACCAACATAATTTATAGCTATATGTTAAAGAATTCCATTACATGAAATTACACTGCTGTTACGACGACACCATACATGATTTAATTTTCTTTCCGTATAATCCCCATAATAAATATTATCCATACTTCTTTGTCTCATTGACGGTAGATAACTATCTTGTAATCTCATTGTAACGTTCTCCTTTCCTTTAAAATTTAATAAGCTGTGCACACGCTTATATTTCGCAGTATAGCACAGCTTATTTTTTTATGCAAATATTTCCTGTTTTCCAGATATATTTTCTTAACTAACTTCTTGCCATTCCATCTACACTTAATACAACGCCTGTGATGTAGCTTGCCATATCACAGACCAGAAATACAAATGCATTAGCAATATCTTCCGGTTCACCAATGCGGCGCAGCGGAATCTGTGCAATGAGGGGGTCAATCATTTCCTTCGGAACTGCTTTCATCATGTCTGTATTTGTAATTCCGGGTGCGACAGCATTTACACGGATTCCCGAAGGTCCCAATTCACGTGCAAGCGATACCGTCATTCCATTCACCGCAAACTTACTTGTCGGATACGCCACACCGGAAGGCTGACCATATTTACTAACCATACTACTTGTATTGATAATGCAGCCCCTCTTCTGCTCTTTCATCTTATCCACAACAGCATCAAATGCCGCCTTTACATCATCATAATCTGTCAGATTAGGACTGATTCCTCCTAATATAATAATTATTCTTTTTCCAGATATTCTCTGAGAGCCTTTATCTGTTTTTTCCCATCTTTATATCCCATATGATATAATTTCCCAAGTTTTTCCATATCGCCCTCCAGTCTTCCCACTGTCACAGGTCCCGAAGGACTAATCACAAAAATTCGTCCCTGCTTTTTTAATTTTTCTATTTCATTACACTGGGTATTATAAACTTTATCACTTTCAATCAGGGTTTCAGCAAATTCCGGATAATTACGGTATAACTTTCTTATCATAGCATTTTTTCTGTCACCACCCGGTCTTTTACGGAAAGAATCCGGTCTTGTCTTTATTACGATAATTTTATCATATCCATTATCTAATGCCCATTTATAAGGAATTTTACAGGCACACCCACCATCAAGACACGGTATTCCATCCACATCCACCATTTTTGAAACATAAGGCATTGATGCAGAGGCACGTATTGCCTGATAGATATCACTACACTTATCCCTGTCTATATATTCTGCCTTTCCCGTCAGACAGTTGGTAACAACCGTTACAAATTTTTTTTCAGGTGCCTTAAAACGTTCTTCCTCAAAAGGATCTGTTGTTTCAAGACCGTTAAAAAGGAAATTAAATCCTATTACCCCTTTGTTTTTCTTTAATGCCTCAACGCCTACATATTGGTTGTAATGTCTGTACGTCAGATTAATTCTTGCCGCTCTTCCAATCTGTCCCGCAACATAATGCATACCATTAAGAGCTCCAGCCGATACTCCAACCGTACACTGCATATTAATTCCCTCCTGCATCAATGCATCCAGTACACCTTCCTCATATACGCCTCTGAAGGCACCGCCTTCAAGAACCATGCAGCCTTCTATAATTTTATCAGATGCCTGTCCCACTGGCAATCGTGCAATTCCTGAATATACTTTGATTGTTTTCATTTATTTTTCAACAATCATATCTTTTGTCAAAAACCGATTTTCTGCCAATTCAATATCTTTTTAAATTGCAATTACTATATCTGGTTTCTTAAATTCTCTTTTTTACTTATTTACGTCAAATAAAATAAGTTTTATACTATATTTATCAGAAAAATATTAAGGAGATTTTAAAAATATGAAAACAATTACATTAAGTACAACAGGTAAGCAGATTCCTGCTGTTGCATTGGGCTGTATGCGTATTGACTGGCTTGACAATGAAAAACTTTGCCACTATATCGATACATGTATGGAGTTAGGAATTAACTTTTTTGATCATGCAGATATTTATGGCGGCGGTGTATGTGAAGAAAAATTTGCCAGTGCCTTTTCACAGACAGGACTTAAAAGAGAAGATGTGATTCTTCAATCTAAATGCAGCATTGTTCCAGGGGTTATGTATAATCTTTCCAAAGATTATATTCTGGAATCTACAGATAAAATACTTAAAAGATTGAATACCGACTATCTGGATATCCTTTTACTCCACCGACCGGATGCACTTGTTGAGCCTGAAGAAGTTGCGGAAGCTTTTAACACTCTAAAAAAATCCGGAAAGGTTTTAGATTTCGGTGTTTCAAATCATAAACCTATGCAGATTGAACTGTTGGAAAAATACATAGATCAAAAACTTGTAATCAATCAGCTTCAGTTAAGTCTGCCGGTTTCAAATATTATTGCCAATGGTATGGAAGTAAACATGACTTCTGACGGTGCCGTTGACAGAGACGGAAGTGTTCTTGATTATTGTCGTCTGAAAGATATTACGATTCAGACCTGGTCACCATTTCAATATGGATTTTTTGAAGGTGTATTTATCGGAAGTGACAAGTATCCGGAACTTAACAAGGTTCTGAATGAACTTGCAGAGAAATATGGTGTCACACCTACTACCATTGCAGCTGCATGGATTTTGCGTCATCCTGCCAATATGCAGTTAATTGCCGGAACAACCAATGGTGAGCGTATGAAAGAAATTGCTGCCGCTGCCGATTTTACATTGACAAGGGATGAATGGTACAAATTATACCTTTCCGCAGGTCATATTCTTCCGTAAAAGAAAAAGTAAATTATTAATATAAAATACCACTATTTTGAAATATAACTCTTCTCAAAATAGTGGTATTTTTCTTCTTTGACATATTCTTTAGGTCAATTTTTTATTTTTTGGCATAAAACGAATTAATTTGAAAATGTAATCTGAGGTAAAATCCCTGATAAATGTGCAATTGCCACACC
>JAUUNJ010000226.1 GCA_030844625.1 Roseburia sp.
GAACCTCATAATCTATTTTTTCCAATAATTTTGATAATAACATCTATTCCTCCAAAACCTAAAACTCAATATTACCCGTAAATGATATCTTTGCCGGTCCTGTCATATATACAGTGTTTTCTTCTCTATTATATTCAATCAGCAAATCACCTCCAAGAAGTTTTACTGTCACAGTACTGTCTGTCTTATCATTCAAAACGCAGGCGACAACACTGGCACAGGCTCCCGTTCCGCAGGCAAGAGTCTCTCCCGAACCTCTTTCCCAAACACGCATTTTTATTGTTTTTCTGTCAATTACCTGTATAAATTCCGTGTTAATCCTGTCCGGAAATATTTCATTGTTCTCAAACAACGGTCCGATCTGTTCAATTTCCAGAGCATCTGTATCCTCTATAAATGTTATGGCATGTGGATTTCCCATGGAAACACACGTAATCCTGTACTCTTTATTATTTATGTTTACAGCCTCATTTATAACTTTATCTTTGTCAAAAATAACAGGAACTTTAGATGCTGTAATCTCAGGCGCCCCCATATTTACCCGGACAGTCTCTACTTTACCCTCTTTTACATTCAACACCAATGTCTTAATTCCTGACAATGTCTCCACTGTAATTGTAGTCTTATCCGTCATTTTATTATCATAAACATACTTTGCCACACATCTTATGCCATTGCCGCACATCTTACCTTCCGAACCGTCGGCATTATACATACTCATTTTAAAATCAGCAATTTTTGAGGGATTAATTACAATCAGTCCGTCTGAACCGATTCCAAAATGTCTGTTGCTTATGATTTTTGACAACTCACCCGGATTGTCAATTTTATTTTCGATTCCGTTAATGTATACATAATCATTTCCGCAGCCATGCATTTTTGTAAATTCCATAATGCCTCCCAAATAATATTATTATTTATACAGATATATTTCTAAATCACACCTCTATTTTACCTTCGAATTATACGAAACATTTTTTTATAACGAAACACAAATAATGCTATATATATTAAAAAAAATGCTGATAAGAACAATATTTTGTGTCATACTCAAATTCGGTATAAATATACCACATATAAAAACAGAAGTAAAACGATTATTGAAGAGTGAAAACAAATTTTCATTCAAATATAAAATAACCGAAAGCTTTTTCCAGACAATACTTATAATCATATTTTCTGACAGATTCCATAGACACGATTTTATGCTGTTCCACTTTCTGATTGTTAATGTATATGTCCACATGTCCTATTGTATCATTGCGTTTCACAGGCAGTTGATAATCAAAAAATGTTTTCATCTCTATCTGATCCTGATCTGACACTAACATTCTGCTGTTCCCGTTTACCTGTGCCACTATTTTATTTTTTGTTCCATTGTCAACAGCAACCTCTAACTGTCTGTCATCTTCCAGAACTGTTTTATAGTTAAAATTTTCTTTTCCTATATTCATTAACAGCTTTGTATCATGCCATTTATAGGATTTATTCGGCGGCCATCCACATGCCAATACACAGGAGACAAACAGACGGCCATTACTCTTTACCGCTCCCACAAAGCAATATCCGGCATTTCCCGTAAATCCGGTTTTAATTCCGATGGAATCCTTATCCATTGTGAGAAATGCATCCTTATTTGAAACAGATACATTCCTCTTTCCAGTCAGATCCTGAAAAGAATAAGAACTGGTTGTTACTATTTTTACAAACTCATCATTTTTTACTGCATATGCTCCGATTAACGCCATATCATAGGCAGTTGAGTAATGATTGTCAGCATCCAGCCCATTGGGTGTCACAAAATTTGTATTGACCGCTCCTATTTCTTTTGCTTTTTGATTCATAAGTTTCGCAAAGGCTTCCATTGAACCCGCCACATTCTCGGCTACGATCGCTGCCACATCATTATATGACTCCAGCATCATTGCATACAAAAGATCTTTCATATAATATTGTTCACCTTTTATTGCATTCATATGTACTTTGGGCATTTTAGCCGCCTTTTCTGATACTGTCATAACCTGATCCGGTTCACAGTTCTCCAACGCCACAATGCAGGTCATTATTTTTGTTGTACTTGCCATTGCCATTTTCTGTTCAGGCTCTTTTCCATATAAAATTCTTCCGTTCTCTCCATCAATCAGAACTGCCGACTTTGCAAGAAGCTGTTCTTCTGCACATATTGGTATTTTTACACTGAGTGTTAGTATTGCACACAATAATAGAATTATTACTTTTTTCATTCACAAATCCTATAATTAATCCATATAGTATATGCTTCCGCAAGACGTTTTTTCACTAATTATTTTCTAACTATTCAAAACAAAAGAAAAAAGCAGCCTGAGCTGCTTATTCTTTTTTCAATCTTTAGTCATTTGATTTTAGCGTTACCTCTTCCTCCGCCTCATGTTTAAACTCCTCTATCATTTCAGGATTAACAATCGGAAGATTGTCTGATGATTCCACACCAAATCGTCTTAAAAACTCCTCGGTAGTACCGAACAATAAAGGTCTTCCCGGTGTATCCATTCGCCCTACTTCTTCCACCAGTTGATATTCCACCAGTTTGTTAACGGCAAAATCAGATTTTACCCCTCTGATTCTTTCAATCTCAGACTTTGTAATAGGCTGTTTATATGCAATAATAGATAATGTCTCCATCAACACATCTGTCAGAACCTGGCGTTTGGGCTGTTTTGCAACCTTTATAAGAGCCTCATACATTTCAGGCTTTGTGCACATCTGATAAGCACTGTCAAGTTCGATAATTTTTATACCTCTTGAAGAATCATTGAGCTTTTCCTGCATACCTTTGACTATTTTTTTCACTTCACTGGTCTTAAGTTCCAGTGCTGCCCCAATCTTGGATATTTCAACGGACTCACCCATTGTAAATAATATTGCTTCTATTTGTGCTTCATAATTATTTTCCATAATATTCCTCTATTCTATTGAATCAATATATATATCATCAAATGTATTATCCTGATGAACCTCTATCTGACCGATTTTAATCAGTTCCAGCACTGCCAGAAAAGATACAATCACATCCATTTTGCTGCTCTGCTTTTCCAGAAGCTGTCTGAAACTGCAACGCTTTTTCTTTCTCAATGTATTTGTCACATAATCTATTTTTTCCGGAAGACTTACTTCTTCCATTTCAATTTTTCCAAACTTGCTTCTGACCGGATCAATTTTATCCATCTGGCGTTTCAGCACCATTTGGAATATTTCATTGAGTTTGGCAAGATTCACATCCGCCAGCAATTTATCCAGATCTACAGGCGGTTCATACTTTAAGACTTCCTCCGGGACAGAAGGGTTTCTGTACAATGACTTTCCGGCATACACCTGCATATCACGCAGCTCTCCTGCCGCATATTTGTACATTTTATATTCAATAAGTTTTTCCACCAATTCTGCTCTCGGATCAATTTCCTCACCGTTTTCGTCTATCTCTTTCGGCAGCAGCATTCTGCTCTTAATATCAATAAGGGTTGCTGCCATGACAAGGAACTCACTGGTAAGATCCAGATCATCCTTTGGCATCTGATTCACATATGCAAGATACTGCTCTGTAATCTCAACAATCGGTATGTCGTAAATATCAACTTTATTCTTTTCAATTAAATGCAATAATAAGTCCAACGGTCCTTCAAAGACCTGCAATTTAAATTCTAAATCCATCATTTGTTCTCCGGGGTTTTAGCAAACACTTTTCTTTTCGTTTTGCTCATCATTAGATTTTACATAAAAATCACAGATTTTTCAATAGTTTAGTTTATTTGAGCCATTAATGAAAGCACTCTTATAAATTCATACAGGTAATCTGATTTTTTAACAGTTTCTTTTGAGACAAGAGCCGTCTCACCTATTTGGATTCCGTTTAACGAATATTTTATTTTCCCTACCACATCTCCTTTGTTTATTGGAGCAGTAATTTTTTTATTTAATTCCACACTGGCTTCTACCTTGCTTAAATCATTTCCTTTTGTATCCACATAGGAAAATCCATTGCTTTGTACTTGAATAGAATCTTTTTTCCCGTTTAATAGTTTTACATTTTGCTTATGTTCTGATTTGTCTTTATACACTTTACAATTTGAGAAACCATAATTGATTAATTTTTCCGCTTCCACAAAACGGCTCTTATAATCCGGTGCCGCCATGACAACTGCGATTAATTGGACATCATTTTTCTCAGCCACTGTAGACACACAATATTTAGCTTTGGAAGTACTTCCGGTCTTCAACCCTTTTACATATTGATTTGTCTTTAACAGTTTGTTTGTATTGGATAATACAAATTCACTTTCTCCTTTTTGAGTTTTGTGGGTAATACTTTCCATCCATATTGTAGAATATTTAAAAATTTCCGGATATTTTGTAATAAGTTCCCGCGACATAATTGCCACATCTTTTGCACTGGTATAATGTTCATCAGAATCTGTCAGTCCGCAGCAGTCTACAAAGTGAGTATTATTCATCCCCAGACCTTTAGCTCTCTCATTCATCATATTGACAAATTCTTCTTCTGAACCTGCAATATGTTCTGCCATTGTCACGGATGCATCGTTACCTGATGCAATGATAATACACTTAATCAGGGTTTCTACTGTCTGTTGTTCCCCTTCCTCCAGAAAAACCTGAGAACCTCCCATGCTTTTAGCATATGCACTTGTAGTAGCCATTTCATCCAGTTTTATTTTACCACTATGTATATAATCAAATATGAGAATCAGGGTCATTATTTTTGTAATACTTGCAGGACTTAGTTTTTCATCTTCATTGTTTGCAGAAATAACAGTTCCCGAAGATGCCTCCATTAAAACAACTGATTTCGCCTGAGTGACCGTTTCTTCTTTCTCTTCCTCTGCCAATACAAAATTGGAACAAAGTATGGTTATAATTAAAATTACTGAGATTAGCCTTTTCATAAAAAAAACTC
>JAUUNJ010000227.1 GCA_030844625.1 Roseburia sp.
AGAATTAACAAAATGTCCTCCAAAAACAAAAGGGTATACATTATGCTCATCTTCTTTAGCAAAAATGCATTGAACATATGCACTTTGCTGAGCAATATCATTATGACTTCTAGAAACAAAATTCCAAATCGTTATTTTTCTAATATCCATTTCCGGTCCGGGCCACTTTAAAAGATTAATAACTTGAGATATTCCCGTACCGTGACCGGTCATACTTACATCAACAATACAATTCGAAGAAAAAAGTTGATCGAATTGATTATAATTATCTGTTCTTATTGCTTCTATAAGAGAACAAAATTGTTTATAGATTTCTTTACGATTGTTACCGGAATAAAAATCTAAATATTGATCTAAATAATCCATAATTACCTCCTAAAAAATAAAAAAAGGCACGTGGAGAAACTCATGATAACTCAAAAGTTCCCACGTACCTAATTAAATAGTCATACGAAAATGTTCAATTTCTTGATATAATTGTAAAAGAAAATAGAGAAAAGTCAATAGAAAAAAGTAAAAATGGAAAAAATTTCAAAACGAAAAAAGTTGTTGACAAAGACCAAAAACTATGTAAAATAAAAGCATAACAGCTGTTTGAACGAAAAGTAAATATAATTCATATAACTATTTAATTAGGTATGATTGGTTCGAAATGTAGCATTCGTTTGGCTATAGGTTCGGAATCAGTCATATCTTTTTTTGTTATTAAGAAAAAAATTTTTAAGGAGAGAATAATGGGAAAAAGAAAATCAAAAGAAAATATTAAAGGATCGAAATTGTTTAGTATATTACAAAATTTTGGACCAACCATGATGATGGTTATAGCAATTATTCCTATTGGAGGATTGTTACTAGGTCTTGGTGTTTTTATGCAAAATGAAACATTTATGAATGACATACCAATATTGGCAAGTGGTCCGGTATTTGCGTTTTCATCATTTATAAGAGCAGTCGGAAATATGATAATAGGGAATCTGCATATTTTGTTTGCAATATCTATAGCAGAGGGGTTATCAGATCATGATGGCTCAGCAGCATTTTCAGCAGCAGTAGCATTTTTTACAATGAATACCGTAATAGGAAGTGTACTTGGACTATCGGCAGACAGTATAGAAGGTTCAACACTTTATACAACAGTATTAGGAATGCCAACATTACAAATGGGTGTTTTTGGCGGAATCTGTATAGGTATTATGGTTGGAGTACTTTATAGAAAGTTTAAGAATGTGAAGTTTCCACAGGCATTATCATTTTTTCAGGGAAAAAGATTTGTACCGATTATTTCCGTAGCTGGAGCAATGATACTTGGAGTAGTATTCTGCTTCGTGTGGCCACATATTCAGAATGGTATTATAGCGTTCTCATCTTCAATTGGAGATACAACAAATCCAGTTACTTTGTATATTTACGGACTTGTCAACAGACTGCTTATTCCTTTTGGTTTACATAATTTATGGTATCCCGTATTTTACTTCCAAATGGGAAGTTGGGTAGATCCATCTGGCGCGACTATAGTAGGTGATTTGAATATTTATCTTGCACAGCTGGCAAGTGGATCGGAAATTACACATGGACTCACATCCGGAGGATGCTATTTATTTCCAGGATTCTGTATTGCAGCAGCACTTGCAATTACTAAGATGGCAAAGCCGGAGAATAGAAAGAAAACATTTGGTCTGTTTTCAGCAGGTATTTTAACAATAATTGCTACAGGAATTACGGAACCGATTGAGTTCGTATTTATGTTCACTTGTTTTCCGTTATATTTGATACATGCATTTTTCATGGCACTATCGTTCCCGATTCTGTCTTTGTTAAACATCCATGTAGGCTCTACGTTCTGTGGTGGAATGATGGATTGGATTGTATATGGAGTATTACAGAATTCACCAGGATGGCAGTGGATTATTCCTTTAAATATACTTGCAGGAGTAATTTATTACTTTATTTTTAAATTTTTAATTAAAAAATTCAACTTCAAAACCCCGGGAAGAGAAGATGATGTGGTAGAAACAATTAAGATGGAAGATGAAAACGAGTTAGCTGCAAGAGTGCTAGAAGAGTTGGGAGGAAAAGCAAATATATTAAATCTGGATGCATGTGCTACAAGATTGAGAGTTACTGTCAAATCAAGAGACAGTATTAATAAAGATGTATTTAGAAAACTTGGCGCGAGCGGAACGATGCAAAACGGAAATGATTACCAGATTATATTTGGAACTCAGGCAGCATTATTAAAAGAACAGATTAAAGCAATAATGGAAGGAAAAACCATTAGCAAAAAGAAAAGTAAAGAATTGGCAAAAGGAACAAATGAGCATGAGATAATAGTAGCACCTATGACAGGCAAACTTATTCCTCTTAATGAAGTCCCGGATAAAGTATTTGCTGATGGAATGATGGGTGATGGATTTGCCATAGAACCAACAGATGGAAAGGTGTGCTCACCTATAAATGGAAAAATAGAAAGTATTTTTCCCACAAAGCATGCAATATTAATTATTTCAGATAAAGGAAAAGAATTAATAATTCATATGGGAATAGACACTGTGAAAATGCAGGGAACACCATTTGAAATATTAGTTGAAAATGGACAGATTGTGGAAGCTGGGCAGGATATTGCAATAGTTAATTTAGATGAAATAAAAACGAAATCTTTTAAAACAATAACGCCTGTGGTTTTTACGAATATGTCAGATTATGATGTTATATTAGACAAAGAAGGACAGGTTAAAAAAGGTGATAAAAAAATAATGCATTTTAAGCATAAAGAGGAGGTTTAATGAAACAAACATATAAATTTTCAAAGGACTTTCTATGGGGAGCATCTACAAGTGCATATCAGGTAGAAGGTGCCTGGGAGGAAGATGGAAAAGGAAGAAGCGTTCAGGATATTAAGAAGATAATTAATAATACAAGTGACTTTAAAGTATGTGTGGATCATTATCACCGCTTTGAAGAAGACATAAAAATGTTTGCAGAAATGGGATTGAAAGCATATAGATTTTCGATTGCGTGGACAAGAATCTTACCAGAAGGCAAGGGAGAGATAAATAAAGCTGGAATTGAGCATTATCACAAGGTGATAGATACATGTATTAAGTATGGGATTGTGCCGATTGTAACAATGTTTCATTTTGATTTACCTGCAGCTTTAGAGGCAGAAGGTGGCTGGAGTAATCCGGCCACTGTAGATTCCTTTGAAGAATACGCAACAATTTTGTTTAAAGAATATGGAGAAAAAGTACCATACTTTTTATCTATCAATGAGCAAAACGTTATGATTTTGCACGGTGAAGTGATAGGAACCAGAGGAGAGAAACAGACTCAGTGGAAAACCTTATATCAGCAAAACCACTATATGCAGTTAGCGCAGGCAAAGGCTACAATTTTATGTCATAAATATGCACCAAAAGCAAAAATTGGTCCGGCACCAAATATATCACCAGCTTATCCGGCAACTTGTAAACCAAAAGATTATATTGCGGCTTTAAATGCAGCAGCAATTAGAAATTGGCTTTATTTAGATTTGGCAGTATATGGAACATATAATATGACAGCATGGAGTTATCTGGAAGATAAAGGATATGCGCCTGAAATTAAAGAAGGCGATATGGAAATTTTGAAGCGTGCAAAACCGGATTTTATTGCAATCAATTATTATAATACCATGACTGTTGCGTATGTTGATAAAGACTGTGAAGTGACAGGTGAATGTGGAGATCAACAGATTGCAATGGCTGAACCTGGATATTACAGACAGATATCAAATCCCAATTTGGGCGAAACAAAATTTGGCTGGGAAATTGATCCAATCGGATTTAGAACAACTTTAAGAGAAGTATATGATAGATATAAGTTACCGATTTTAATTAGTGAAAATGGAATGGGAACATATGACAAACTTGAAGAAGATGGAACGATACATGATTTAGAAAGAATAGATTATTATGAACAGCATATTCTTCAGATGGCGCTGGCAGTAAAAGATGGTGTTGATGTTATTGGATATTGCCCGTGGTCAGCGATTGATCTGATATCTACTCATCAGGGAATAAGAAAGAGATATGGTTTTGTATATGTAAACAGAACAGATGATAAATTACTTGATATGAAGAGATACAAAAAAGACTCTTTTTATTGGTACAGGAAATTAATAGAAAATAATGGAACTTTTTAGTAGAAAGGAAAAACAATGCCAAGAAAAGATTATGATGAAATAAAAGAAAAGTTCAAAGTATTTGTCTCCACGTGGAAAAGCAGAAAAGTTGAACTGTTAGATGGATTTATTGATGATGAAATAATATGCTATATGAGTATAGTAAAGGCATATGCAGATGGGTCACAACATAGCAGATCGGGAGTAAAAAATTTTGTTATTGACTTTCCAAAGTCAGATAATATGCATACAAGAATATGTAATTTTGTATGTAGAGTTAATGGTGATGAGGCTATGCAAAGTGCTGATGTGGTAATAGAGGCTATGAAATTTGACAAGGGAAGTAACGAAGCCAATACATTTGAAGGAACAGCAATGTTTGTTACTCATTGGAGAAAACAAAAAGATAAATGGATAATGGATGAGCTTAGAATGGATTTATGCAGCCATGAAAACAATCTGGATACATTTAAAGAAAATTGGTATTTTGATGAGCCGCTGGCTAAATATTATGATGGAGTTCATTTCCCGTGTATTCAGGGAGAATATGATTCTCCATGGAAGAGAATCCCTGATGCTGAGGATTTGTTAACAGAAGAGGAAAAGATTCAAGAAGCATTTGCAAAGTATAATTTTGGTGTAGATAATTTAATGTTTAATCATGTTTATGATGTGCTTTCTGAAGATTTAGTGGCACAAATGCCACCATGGGGACCTATGAATAAAAGACATTATCTTGAGTGTTTGAAATTTCATAGACAAAAAGACAGATATTGGGCAC
>JAUUNJ010000228.1 GCA_030844625.1 Roseburia sp.
GAATTTCTGAAGTAATATCATCACTTTCTTTTGTATAATCCTGATATTCAAGAAGAATACTGTCTTTCTTAGCTTTAGCCTGTTTTAAGTTGATTTCAATAGTGTTTTGAATGATAAGCTGATCCTGAAGTCCTTTATTAATCTTGTTAACCTCTTCAGAAACAACACTTATTTCACTACGGTTGTCCAGTAATTCCTTATCCAGATTATCTTTTTCCTCTTTCAGTTCAGTAAGAAGATTTTTTATTTCATCAATTTCACGTCTTCTTCCAAGAAGGTTGCTGCTATTTTTAAACGCACCACCGGAAATGGAGCCTCCCACATTCAGGTATTCTCCCTCAAGAGTGACAATTCGTACTGTATATCTGTACTTTCTTTCAATTGTTATGGCATTGTCAATGGTGTCTACAACCATAACCCTTCCAAGAAGATATTTTGCAACCCCTTCATATTCTTTCTTAATTTTCACAAGATCACTGGCAAGTCCAATTACCCCTTTTTCTTCCAGAGCATCCGGTGCATTAAAGTTAGTCTTATTGCTCATACTGCTAAGGGGAAGAAATGTGGCACGTCCATATCTGTGCTTTTTCAGGTACTCAATGGTGTCTTTAGCTGTCGTCTCGGTGTCAGTTACAATATTCTGGATATTTCCGCCAAGAGCAGTCTCTATTGCCACCTCATATTTTTTTTCAACCTGTATGATATCAGCAACTACGCCGATAATTCCTTTTTTGCTTTCTTTCAGTTCCATTACCTTCTTAATGCTGTTACCATATCCCTCATAACGTTCGGTAATGTTCTTTAATGCTTCCAGATTAGATTTTGACTTGTGATATTTTTCCTGATTTTCTGAAAGTCTTTTTGCTAATTCAGAATTTCTTATACGCAAATTTGCCAGATCATCTTTATAACCCTTTAAAGTATTTCTAACCTGTTCTATTTCCTTATCAACATCTTTTAACTGCTGTTCTAACTGTTTAATAACGCTATCCTGACTGTCTTTCTGGCTTTGAAATTCTATCAGTTTTTGATTCAACTGGGACTTTCGGATGTTAATCTGTTCCAGTAATGTATCACATCTTTGAATTTTTGTCTTAATCAAAGATTTTGCATTAAGCAATTCGATAATCTCAGCCTTATGGTTTTCAATTTCGTTTTCCAGGTCAGAATACTGCTGGTTCATTTCAGAAATTTCTTCAGCAGACTGTGCCTGTTCTTTTAAAACCTGATTTAACAGTTTTTCATTCTCCTCTTTTTCGGTTTCAGACACTGTTAATTCCACGTTCTGTTGTTGGATTTCCGTGGAAATGGATTGAATTCTCTGGTTAATATAGGATTCATTATTTTTGGCAGAATTAATCTGTTCTTTTATAACATTAATCTGACCTTCAAACTTTTCTATATTAATAATTGTTTCATTCAGTTTAACTTTTTTGCCTTCAATAGAATTATTGATTTCTTCAATAATTTCTTCCAGCTTTGTGTAATCGGATTTTATTTTTTCAAACTCATCGCTGGCAATCTGCATATCTGATGATGCAATTTTAATTTTTTCATCAATCTGGGTAAGTCGCTCTCTTATTTCATCAATTTCTATGAGAAACATATTGACATCGTTAACTTTTAAATCTTCTTTTAAATCCAGATATTTTTTAGCCTTTTCACATTGTCTCTCAAGCGGAATTACCTGTCGCTCCAATTCACCCAGAATATCTGTTACACGGACAAGATTCTGATTCTGGTCATCCAGTTTTTTCATTGCATCATTTTTTCGGCGCTTAAATTTAACAATACCGGCAGCCTCATCAAAAAGTTCTCTTCTCTCTTCCGGCTTTCCACTAAGAATTTTGTCAATCTGTCCCTGTCCGATAATGGAATATCCCTCCTTACCGATACCGGTGTCATAAAACAGTTCATTAATATCTTTCAGGCGAACCTGAGTTCCGTTAATCATATATTCGCTTTCACCGGACCGGAAAAGCCGTCTGGATACGGTTACTTCATTATAATCAATATTTAACTTGTGATCTGAATTGTCGAAAGTAATTGCCACATAAGCATATCCCATAGGCTTTCTGTTCTCTGTTCCCGAAAAAATAACATCTTCCATCTTGGAACTTCTGAGCTGTTTGATTTTCTGTTCCCCAAGAACCCATCTTACAGCATCTGCAACGTTACTTTTACCTGATCCGTTAGGTCCTACAATCCCTGTAATCCCATTATGAAATTCAAAATTTATTTTATTTGCAAAGGATTTAAATCCGTGTATTTCGATATTTTTTAAATACATTTTAGTGCCTCTTATCTAAAGTTTTTAATGCTGCATATGCAGCCTGCTGTTCTGCAGTTTTTTTTGTATGACCCATTCCCTGACCTATAATTTTATCATCTAATTTGGCGATTGCCTCATATGTCTTATCGTGATCGGGCCCCTTCTCTTTCACTATTTCATAAGTTAAATTGCAGTTTTTTATAGAATTTAATCTTTCCTGCAAAATTGTTTTACTGTCATGAAACAGTTTTTTATTTTCAATATCGTTAAGGGCAAACCGAATAATAAATTCTTTTGCAGGCTCCAATCCCCCATCAAGAAAAATTGAGCCGATCAATGCCTCAAAAGAATCTGAAATAATGGAATCCCTGTTTCTTCCTCCGGTTACCTCTTCACCTTTTCCAAGATAAATAAATTCTTCCAGACCAATATCTCTTGCGTCCATCGCTAAAGTAGGCTCACACACCAGACTTGCCCTGAGCCTGGTCATTTTCCCTTCCGGCATATTAGACATATTCCGATATAAGAATTCACTGGAAACCAGCTCAAGCACTGCATCACCCAGAAATTCCAGCCGCTCATTATCTTTCATGCTCTTAGATTTATGTTCGTTGGCATAAGATGTATGAGTCAGCGCATTTATAAGCAGTTCTTTATTTTCAAACTCATAACCTATTCTGTTTTCCAATTGAGAATACTCTAAATTCATTTTTTGCCCTCTCCTAAAAAAAGAGTTTCGATTGCGAAACTCTGGCGCCAAGCGCGGTCGCTTTTGTAACAAAAGCCCTATTGCTAGGGCTTTTCATCATCACTTATTCAAGTTCTTTTTTAATTGCTTCGAAAGCATCGCCTACTGTAACAATATTTTCAGCAGCGTTGGTAGGAATCTGAATGCCGAATTCTTCTTCTATACCCATAATGATTTCAAGCACATCAAGTGAGTCCGCTCCTAAATCTTCCACAAATTTGCTATCTGCATTAATCTTACTTTCATCTAAATCCAATACGTCTGCAATAGCACTGATTAATCTTTCTAATTCCATCTTTTAATCCTCCTGATTATTAAGTGCAAGTTTTTCCTTGAACTTATTATTTAAATCCATTTCCTTAAATGTTGCACATTGGAAAATGGAGTTTTTTATTTCTATTGATTTTGAGTTTCCATGAGTTTTTACAAGAAGCCCGTTTAATCCTAAAAGAGGAGCTCCACCATATTCTTCAATCATAAAACTTTTCATGGTCTTTTTTAAGTCTTTCTTTATAAGCAGGGCACCTATCTTATTTTTAAAGCTGGACATCAGACTGCCCGTCAATTTATGAAGCATTACGGAGCCAACACCTTCGTACAGCTTTAAAATAACATTTCCGACAAAAGCATCACATACAATAACATCTGCGGCTCCTTCAGGAATGTCTCTCGCCTCTATGTTGCCTACAAAGTTTATGTCTTTTAATTCCCTCAGCAGTGGATAAGTTTCTTTTACAAGCGCATTTCCTTTTTCTTCCTCAGCACCAATATTTACAATTGCCACTCTCGGGTTTTTTATCCCTACAATATTTTCCATATATACAGAACCCATTCTGGCAAACTGCAACAGATGAGATGATCTTGCATCAACATTGGCGCCGCAGTCAATTAACAGCGCTGCACCATCTTTTGTTGGAATCAGTGGTGCGAGAGGCGGTCTTTCCACTCCTTTAATTCTTCCAATAATAATATGTCCACCTACAAGATTTGCCCCGGTACTTCCAGCCGAAACCATGGCATCAGCCTCACCTCGTTTTACCATGTACATACATTTTACCAGAGAAGAGTCTTTCTTTCCTCTGATAGCGGCAACCGGCGGTTCTCCCGTCTCGATCACTTCTGTAGCATTTACTATCTCAAGTAAATTCCTGTCATAATCATACTTGGATAATTCTTCGTTAATAGCAGATTCAGCACCTACTAATTTCACAAATATATTTTTGTTTTCATTTGTCGCCTCAACTGCTCCCTTTACAATTTCACCCGGAGCATTATCGCCACCCATACAATCTAATGCAACTATTGTCCTTGACATAAGACTTCTCCTCCTTTGCGCATAGAAATAATATACTAAAAAAAGGAAAAAAAAACAAGACTCCGTGATATTTTCACAGAGTCTTGTTTTATGCGAACAATAGACCAAACGTAAATGCTTGCATTGACACTTGGCAGAGGTCGCCATAACGCAAGGAATATATAAATATATTTCTTACATTTGCAATCGATTAGTCAACTGAAACTATTTCTTTTTTGTTGTAGCTTCCGCATGCCTTGCATACTCTGTGTGGCATCATTAAAGCTCCACATTTACTACATTTAACAAGGTTTGGAGCTGACATCTTCCAGTTAGCTCTTCTCTTATCTCTTCTTCCTTTTGAAGATTTGTTCTTTGGACAGATAGACATGGTTTACACCTCCTTAAACTGATTAAAAACATCTAATATTTTCGACATTCTCGGATCGAGTTCTGCGTTATCACACTTACAGGATCCCATATTGAGATTAGCGCCGCATCTATTACAAATTCCTTTGCAGTCATTCCTGCAAAGAACTTTCATAGGTAAATTAACCAGAATCTCGTTATGAATAAGTACTTCCGAATCAAAGTTAGTACCTTCCAGATAATTT
>JAUUNJ010000229.1 GCA_030844625.1 Roseburia sp.
TGCGATGTAGTACATTAAATTTTTGTAACGATAATATAGTTTTTCGAATTTATTCTTTTGTAAATCCTCATCTATAATTGATAAATATAGCGCTATCATATTCACCTCTATGTATAGTAATCCTTGATTTTTGTAAAATGTTAGAATAAATCTAAAAAAAATCTCTAACCATTTTCTTCTTTATATAAAAAATATCCTCCTGTTACTATAATTCACAAGAGGATCCTGCTTCAAGTATATTATTATATTATTTCTATATCTACGAATCAATTATAAATCATAATCTTCAAGAAAGTTATATTTTTCCCGTCCTTCATGGCAGCTTCATATCCGGCTCAAATTACATAGTGATTAGCCT
Source organism: Roseburia sp. (assembly GCA_030844625.1). Lineage (GTDB taxonomy): Bacteria > Bacillota > Clostridia > Lachnospirales > Lachnospiraceae > Eubacterium_G. The sequence continues at coordinate 359 of JAUUNJ010000229.1, forward strand.
GTTCCATCTGCCAGTCTACCAAATCCCTTAATGTAATATTATCTACAACTTCATTGATTGCAACTTCCAATTTAGACCATATTCTTGATGTTACTATCTCCCGTTCAAAGGCATTGGCATCATCATAAGTTACAGGTGCAAGCGTTCCTTCCGTTTGTCTCAATATCATCCCCACTGTATATTCTTCCGGTAAATTTTTTAACATGTATCCTCCTTGTGGTCCACGAATACTTCTTACATAACCTGCTTTATTAAGAACGGATATAATTTGTTCTAAATATTTTTCTGAAATCTGCTGTCTCTTTGATACTTCTTTAAGACGTATTGGCTCTCCTGTATTATATGTGGCAAGATCTAACATTAATATGAGTGCGTATCTGCCCTTTGTCGAAATTTTCATATTTTCCTCCTAACATTCCCTTACATTACATTGACCTGTGTATTTATACCTTTTACTCCCCTTTTTCCTATTTTCATAGTCATGTTGATTATTTTATATAGTGTTCCGCTGATATCGCAGCGTTTGCCCCATCGGAAACTGCAGTCACCACCTGACGCAGATTCTTTGTTCGAACATCTCCCGCCGCAAAAAATCCCGGTGCAGATGTAATTCCGTCCTCACCTGCCACAATATATCCGTTTTCATCCAACTTCACTACATCTTTTACAACTTCCGTCATTGGAATCATTCCTACTGCAATAAAAATTCCATCTACACTTAATTCTCTATCCCCGTCAAGCTTTACCCCGGTTACTTTTTGCTCTCCTTTAATTTCCACCGGATTTGCTTTTAATACAAATTCAACATTTTCTTTCCTTTCCAGCTTTCGTACCGTTTTTGCCGAACCACGAAATTCATCTCTTCTGTGCACCAGAAAAACTCTATCGCAGATATCGGACAAATAAAGTGCATCATCTAAAGCTGTATCTCCACCACCAATAACAGTTGTGGTTTTATCTTTAAAAAACGCTCCGTCACAAGTTGCACAATAGGACACACCTTTACCGGAAAATTCATTTTCACCCGCCACTCCTAAATGTCGGTGCACAGCACCTGCTGCATATATAACAGTTTTTGTCTCAATAACATCTCCGTTTTTGAAATGTACTCTCCATATTCCATCCACAGATTCAAATTTCTTTGCCTCTCCATCTTTAAACGTAACACCGAGACTTACTGCATGCTCCCTAAACTTTTCTCCCAGTTCAAACCCGCCTATTCCCGCAAATCCCAGATAATTATCTACCATGTTGCTCTCTGCGATCTGACCTGTTCCATAGTATACTTTTTCCGCAACCACAACATTCAGATTTGCTCTTTTTGCATATATGGCAGCAGATAACCCTGCCGGACCACTTCCTATTATTAAAATATCTAACATTTTACTCCCACCTTTCCGCCTTAGGGCAACACCCTGATGGACTATTCCTGACTTATTCTATACCATTCACTACAGCTTATACTGTGTAATGACAGCACATGTTTTTTCTATATCCTCTTTGGAATGTGCATAGGATATAAACATTGCTTCAAATTGAGACGGTGCCAGATAAATGTTATTTTCCAACATGTAATTAAAGTAATCTGCATATGCCTTTGTATCGGAAGAAACTGCCGTCTCATAATCAACCACATTTTTGTCCGTAAAAAATACACTCAAAAGAGAGCCTGCCTGATTGATACAAACCCTGTCTTCTAACGTTTGTTTTACTGCATCTGCAATATTTTTCGCATGTCTTTCTATCTGCTCATACAATCCTTTATCAGCTTCCTCTTTTAAAATTTTTAAAGTTTCAATTCCTGCCGTGGTTGCAATCGGATTTCCAGAAAGTGTTCCTGCCTGATAAACACCTCCAACCGGTGCCACAACCTCCATGATTTCTTTCCTTCCCCCGTAAGCCGCCATTGGCATTCCTCCTCCAATGATTTTGCCTAATGTAGTAAGATCCGGTCTTATACCATAATATTCCTGTGCACCGCCAAGGGACAATCGAAATCCGGTAATGACTTCATCAAAAATTAAAAGACTTCCATACTCATATGTGAGATTTCTAAGCTGTTTTAAAAATCCATCTTGGGGCAATACCACTCCCATGTTGGCAGCAACAGGCTCTACAACCACTGCCGCAATGTCATTTCCATACTGTTCAAACAATTTTTTGACGGAATCAATATCATTATATTCAGCCACCAGTGTATTTCTTGTATAATCCTGAGGCACCCCCAGACTATCCGGCACCGACTGAGTCAATGCCCCGGAACCGGCTTTTACAAGCAGACCGTCAGAGTGTCCATGATAACATCCCCGGAATTTTACTATTTTATCTCTTTTTGTAAATCCTCTTGCGACCCGCACAGCACTCATGACTGCTTCCGTTCCGGAATTTACCAGTCGGAGCATTTCTACGGATGGTATCAATTCCCTTACCAGCTCAGCTAAAATATATTCCTTTTCTGTCGGTGCACCAAATGTGAGTCCTTTATCACAGGCTGCTTTTACCTCATTGATGACCCGGTCATTGGCATGTCCAAGAATTCCCGGCCCCCAGGAACACACATAATCAATATACTCATTTGCATCCACATCATATATTTTTGACCCCTTTGCATGATCAATAAACAGTGGGTTTCTGTTCACTGCCTCAAAAGCGCGCACCGGACTGTTGACCCCTCCCGGCATCAATTCTTTTGATTTTTCAAATAAATATTTTGAACCTTTCCTCTGAAAGGCAATCCCCTGAGGGTAACTTACCTTATTGTTCATTCTTCCTCCAACCATTCTGCCACATCCAGAGCATGATATGTAATAATAATCTTTGCTCCTGCTCTTTTCATGGCAATCATATTCTCCATCACAATTCTTTTTTCATCAATCCAGTTATTTTGTGCCGCTGCTTTTACCATGGAATATTCACCGCTCACATTATAGACAGCAATCGGGTAATCCGTACGATAAGACACATCTTTTACCACATCAAGGTATGCCAGAGCAGGCTTTATCATTATAATGTCCGCGCCTTCCTCAATGTCATTATCACATTCTCTCACTGCCTCTTTCCCATTGGCAGGGTCCATCTGATATGTCTTACGATCGCCAAAGACCGGTGCAGAATGTGCCGCATCACGAAACGGTGAATAATATCCCGAAGCAAATTTTGCACTATATGCCATAATCATTGTGTTTTTGAATCCATTCTCATCCAACGCATTCCGAATATATGCAACCCTTCCATCCATCATATCAGACGGTGCTATAATATCTGCTCCTGATTTTGCCAGGCTTACCGACATTTTCCCTAACAGCACCAGTGTCTCATCATTTAAAATTTCATGATTGCAAATCAGTCCGCAATGTCCATGAGATGTATATTCGCAAAGACACACATCTGCAATGATAAGCAGTTCCGGTGCTTTTTCTTTGATATGGCGGATTGCCCGCTGAGTGATTCCATTATCATTATACGCTTCACTTCCCTTTTCATCCTTATGCTCCGGAATTCCAAAAATTAAAATTGCCTTAATTCCTGAAGCAATAATTCTTTCAAGTTCCTCGTCAAAACGGTCAATAGACCACTGGTAAATTCCCGGCATGGAGTCTACGGGATTCTTAATATTCTCCCCCTCTATTATAAAAACAGGATACACCAAATCGTTTTTGCTAACACTATTTTCTCTCACCAGGCTTCTCATAGCTTCATTCACTCTAAGTCTGCGCATTCTTATCATTTCTCACTTCTCCTTTTACTGCATTTAACAATCCATCCACATTATTTACTTTCCCAACAATGTCCCCTTTATCATAGTAATTTAAAAGTGTCTCATGGGTTCTATTTCCGATACAGGCAATCCGGATTTTTTCCGGCAGGCTGCCTTTCGGCAGGTTTTCAAAAAAAGCCCTGACTCCGGATGAACTGACAAAAACAAGATAGTCCAATTGATCAAGACACTTAATATTTTCGTTAAGACTTCCTTCTACATCATATATGGCAAGTTCTACAAAATCAATATTCTTCTTTTTTAATGTCCGCGTAAGTTCCCGGCTCCCCTGAGCCGCTCTTGGAATCAGTACTTTTTCATTGGATCCGATTATTTTCACAATCTGTTCTGATAACGCAGAAACAGTGTATTCAGACGGTATGAAATCTGCCTGAAATCCATATTCTGCCAACTTACCGGCAGTTCCGCTTCCCAGCACGGCAAACCGCAGATTACACAGATTACGAAAATCTATTTGCTTTTTTCTGACTGTATCAAAAAAGATTTTAATTCCATTCTGACTTGTAAAAATAACCCATTGATATTCCTTAATTCTTTCCAGCTCTGATTCCAGCATCTGTATCTTTTCGGTTAGAACTATTTTCATATCACATATATTAACAGGATCAAGTCCGATTTCCGAAAAACCATCCTCTAATTTTTTCCGCAATATCTTAGATGCCGTAATCCCAATTTTTTTCTGTTCTTGTTTTTGATATATATATTCATATTCTGCCGTTTCTCCAACTACAATAATTGCCGGAGATGAAATATCATTTTGCCT
>JAUUNJ010000230.1 GCA_030844625.1 Roseburia sp.
TTGATGATGCCTTTGCCATAATTACACTTACATAGTCATTTAAAAAGTTTGATTCTGTGTCAGAAATCATCTGCTGGTCATATAATGCATGGATAATCAGTCCGGCAATCTTTTCTATCATCAATGCCTTCTGATCATTTTTATTCATCTGTGTATTGTCATAACTATAGTCTCTCCATGAATTTCTCTGATCCGGCAATTCTGCCAATTGTTCCAATAGATTTCCAACCTGGGAAAGCCTGTCCAGCTTTTTTATTCCCTGCAACATCCACTTATAATATGGTGCATATTTCTTATTCAGTATATACACACATTTCATGGTATGCTGCATAAACTCTGAAATGCAAATCTGTGCTGTGACATAATCCCCCCTTGCCATAGATCTGCCATAATTACATTGTCCGGTCTGTGCCATTGCCGAAATTTCTCTTGCCAGTTTTACAAGCCTTGCCCTTTCCGGCTGATTCATAAAATGATTTCTAATATCTGTAAAAATACCCAAATCATCTCTGAATACAGCACCATTTGTCACGGTGGCAAGCCTATAATCCTCAAGCTCTATCCACTTGCCCACTGTGTCCGGCGACTGTCTGTACCCTGTATATTTCTCATAAAAATCACCGATACTCTGTACACCAACTCTGCCCTGCGCCATCTCAGTAGTTACTCTTGTGACTCCCATATATGTTAACGGAAGTTTATCATATTCTTTCTGTAATTGTTCTCCAATCTCAGCATAAACTGTCTTGGTTACCCACATACAGAATCCCGGACCAAAATCATGATCCATGGAATATTCATCATCAAATCCAAATCTTTCTGAGCCTTCCCCCACAAATCCTACTGCAATCTGATCTTCATATTCAGGAAATTTTTCGTGAATCATTGGTGCTCCGTATTCTTCATAAAATTTTGCTGCGAGCTGCATCCCGGTAAGTTTTGAACCATCTGATTCTACTTCACAATTGTCAACTTTTTGTAAATATGCAGGAACTTCTTTCTGCTGACTCCCTAATTCTTTATAAACTTTATTCAAGTTCTCCTCGGTAATCTGATAGGCAGTTCCCCTGCCCATATTTGTTTCAATTTCCTTTAATGCTTCCTCATATAACGGCACTGCCTCTTTATAATTCCCCAATTTGCACTGAGCTGCCGCCATGGCTGAAAGTGCCGCACTGTAATGAAAATTTTTCACCTCATCTTTTCTATATATATCGAGTGCCTTCTCAAGATATGCTATAGCCTGATCTGTCTGACCTAATTCCAAAAGGGATGCTGCCAGATTGGAATACGTGGTCGCTACTTCAATTTCTGCACCTTCTATTTTCTCAATAATAGAAAGTGCTTTCTTCAAATACTCTACAGCTTTTTCAAAATGTCCCATCTCCTGATAAAGGAGCGCAATGTTATTATTCAGGCTGGCAAATCTGTAATCTCCTGACGGAATATTATTCTCATAAATTTGAAAAGCCTGATTATAATAATCCAGTGATTCTTTTAAAAGTCCTGCCGCCCTGTGTGCATTTGCTATATTCTGCAGGGATGTTGCGTAACTGACAGTCCCCTCTATTCCCATATTCTTCATAAGATCAATGCATTGATGACATGCCTTAATTGATTTGTCATATTGGCTGGTATCCCTGAAAAATCCCATCATCTCATTCAGAATAGTAAATTGGGAAGACAAATCTTTTTTCTCCACTGCCTGGGAAAAACTTTCGTTGAAAAAAGGTTCCACATCATTAATTCTTTTTTCTTCGTATAATTTATCTAACTTATTTAGAAATGCATTTATATCCATAATAACAACCTTCTCTCTTAAACCATTATAATAGCTATGCTTTTTATTCATAATAATTGAAATATATTTCTAAATCCCAAAAATGATCTAAAATAAAGTTTTACTAAACTTTATTTTAGACCATTGTATACTGTGTAGTCAAATAACTTTTCACCTATTTACCAAATTTAATTTTTATTTTCTTATCACTGCTGCCACCAGACTAAAAACAATAAACATTCCCAAATTTGCCACGACCACACTGGCACCTGCCGGAACAGACAATCCATAGGACCCTACAAGCCCGATGGTAAAATTAATTACTGCCAGCACCGCCGAACATATTGTAACGCTGATAAAACTTTTAAAAACACGCATGGATGTAAGTGCCGGAAAAATAATAAGGCTGGATATGAGCATTGCCCCCATCATCTTAATTCCCAGCACAACTGTTATCGCAGTAAATATGGAAATCAACGTGTTATACATTCCCACCTTCACACCGGTTGCTTTGGAAAAACTTTCGTCAAAAGTTACTGCAAATATTCTGTGGTAACAGAATCCGAACATGATAAGTACAACGATTGAAAGAACCGCGCTCATAATCACATCATCCTTTGACATAGCCAAAATACTTCCAAACATGTAACTGCACACATCCGTGCTTAACCCTGTTGTCATTGATGTGACAATAACTCCGATTGCCAGCGCTGAAGCCGACACCATCGCGATTGCTGCATCACTTTTCATCTTTCCATTTTCCGCAAGACGAAGCAAAAGAAATGCTGCTACAATTACCACAGGAATCGAAAACTGAATAGGTGCAAAGCCAAAAGCTATAGCAATGGACAGAGCTCCAAAAGACACATGGGACAAACCATCACCGATCATTGAATATCGTTTCAACACAAGGCTCACACCAAGAAGTGCTGCACAGAGAGAAACCAACAACCCTCCAATAAAAGCACGCTGAATAAATTGATATGAAATCATTTCACTGATCATTATGTGCCCCTCCTTCTTTCTTTTCCTTAGTAACATTTTCGAAAAAACGGTCTATCGTCTGTGCTGTTGTTTTTTCAAATATCTCATCTGCTTTGTAAATTCTGTCTAAAACCGCCTTTTCCAAGAACATATTAGAAACATTAGACTTTTTATACTCTTCCACAGTCCCATAAAAATTAGAATCCTGTTTCAAATGTAATATATGGGATGCATAATCCAATGCATTTTCAATGTCATGGGTAACCATTATAACTGTTACCCCCTCTTTTTCATTAAGTTTCCTTACCGTGTCATAAAATTCCATTGCCGCAGCCGGGTCAAGACCGGTAACAGGTTCATCCAGGATCAGAACACTATCTGTAGCACAAAGCGCTCTTGCCAGAAGAACTCTTTGCTGCTGTCCTCCAGACAGCTCTCTGTAACAGCTTTTCTTTAAAGCCTCAATTCCCAATTTCTCCATGTTCCTTATCGCTTCTGCCTTGTCCTTTTTTGTGTAAAAAGGACTCCTGTGTCCCCGATTCAGCACTCCTGACAGCACCACCTCCCAGACACTTGCCGGGAAATCCCTCTGTGCCTGAGTCTGCTGCGGAAGATAACCTATGCCCTTATGATTTTTCCCATCAGCATTAATTATAATTTTACCTTTAAGGGGTTTTATCAGCCCAAGGAGTGTCTTAACAAGAGTGCTTTTTCCCGTACCGTTTTCTCCCACAATACAGACATACTCACCCTCATTCACACTAAAATTTAAGTTGGCTGCCACTGTTGTATTTTCATATCCTAAGGTTACATCTTTAAATTCAAATATCATGATTCATTCTCCCAATGTATGATACAGCTTTTCCTTTTCTGTTTTTATGCAAATCTTATTATTTTATTCACTTTAATTTAACGCTTTTCTTAAGTTATTAACATTTTCTTTCATCAGATCCACATATGTTACACCATTATCAAACTGTTTCTGAGTGATGTTATGGCATGAGTTAAACTGTAAAGTTTTGGCTCCCGTATCTTCGCTTATAGTATTTGCCACAGTATGGCTGCTGAGTTCCAGATAAAAAACTGCCTTTATCCTATCCTCCTTAATCTTGTCAATGAGGAAAGCAATGGTCTTCGCGCTGGGTTCCATATCGCTGCCGCATCCCGGAAAAGCCGCATAATATTTCAGTCCGTATTCCTTTGCAAAATATAAAATTGGAAACTTATCCGCAAAAATAATTTCCTTCTTCTCTGCTTTCTCTGTAATCTGATGCAGTTCACTGTCTAATTCTTTTAACTGCTGTATATAGTTTTCAGCATTTTTTTGAAAAATCCCGGAATCTTCCGGCGAAACCTTACACAATTCGTCACATATTTTCCGGGTCATGATCTGCATATTTACAGGTGATGTCCAGATATGCTCATCCGCCTCATGACCATGCTCTTCATCACCGCCCGTATTTCCGTCTTCGTGAAACGCTTCACTCCTTGTATCCATCCCCTCCACATGTTCCTCTTCCAGAAGATCCACGTAGTCCATCATGCGAAATCTGGACTGACTGTCATTGTTAAGTGAATCCAAAAGGGTATCTACCCATGTTTCCAGAGAACCTCCATTATATATAAATACATCTGCCTCCTGAATGTTAATTACATCTGCCGGTGCAGGCTCAAAAGAGTGGCTGTCCTGTCCCGGTGCTACTGTCATGGAAACATGAATGGTGTCTTCATTACCGACAATTGCCCTTACCATATCATAATAGGGAAAAAGCGATGTAACTATATTTAACCTGTATTTTTTATTATTGGCTTCTTTAAGGTTGTGACATCCTGCCAATCCCATGCACAATACAAACACAAGCAAAAATATCCAAAATCTTTTAAATAATTTCATCTATACTCCTAAACATATCTTTATTTCCCGCACTTATCACATTTTCCGAAAAATACTGTTTTTTTCGGATTTATTGTAAAATGATGATCATTATTGACATGACTGTAAAGCGCTGCAAGATGATGGCATTCCATCTTAGTAACCTGTCCACAGCTTTCACATTGAATATAAAAACATTCCTCTCCATTGGTTCTCTCCAGATACTGAAAGCATGCTCCCATACGCCCTTCTA
>JAUUNJ010000231.1 GCA_030844625.1 Roseburia sp.
AGTTTCTAGAACTGTTACGATATACCGGTTTTATGACTACTATCATTACTTAAAAGTTTCCATACTTATATGTGTACTGCATGTTAGGGAAAATTATCTGTATTTGCAAAGAAACATGGATTTTTATTTAGACGTCCTAAAAAAACAAAACAAATATATTTTCATACTGGAAAAAGACTTCAATGTCTTTTACTGCAGTACTAAATATTTTATCGAATGGAGAGTACACTAATTGTTAAATATTTTTATTTTAGAAGACGAATTTTTACAACAATCACGAATAGAGAATGTTATAAAAAATGTTATTGCAAAAAAATCTCTAAAATGTAAAGGACCTGAGATTTTTGGAAAACCTAGCCAGTTACTTGACGCAATTACGGAAAGAGGTTCTCACCAACTTTTCTTTTTAGATATTGAAATTAAAGGAGAAGAAAAAAAGGGGCTAGACATTGCGAAAGAAATTCGAAAAAAAGATCCTAATGCAACAATTGTTTTTGTAACAACACATTCAGAATTTATGCCAGTCACTTTTAAATATAGAGTTGCTGCACTAGATTTTATTGATAAAGCTTTAGATGATGAAGATTTTTATGAACGTGTTCATTTAGCAATTGAATATACCATGGATAAAATGGGTGCCACTATTGCCCAAGATTCTTTTACTTTTGAAACAGCTACGGCCCATGTTCAAGTGCCTTTTAACAATATCTTATTTTTTGAAACGTCTCCAACAATACATAAAGTTATTTTGCATACTAAAGAAGAACGAATGGAGTTCTACGCCAGTATTTCAGAAGTTGAACGAGCTGACGACCGCCTATATCGATGCCATCGTTCATTTATCGTTAATCCTGAAAATATCGTTAAGATCAATAAAGAAGAGAAAATGGTAATGTTTGAAAATAATAATGAATGTCCCATTTCCCGTACGAAATATAAGGGTCTCCTAGAAAAAGTTAAATCTTTGAAAATCTAAGGTGTTTCTATGGATATAGTTATAAATTTATTGCTGTTCTATTCTAAGACATTAGTAGTATTGTTAATGTTTCAACAGGTGAGTAACCAACCAATCAAACCTTTGTGGAATATTATTGGTCCATTTTTGTATGTCCTACTCCTCATCATATGTCCTCCTGTTGGGTACTTTGCTTTCTTTTTTATCTTTATTGCTTATAACATATATCAAAATAAGTATGGTAGTAAAACACTTGATATTTTTTATGGCTTGTACCCCATTATCGTTCAAAGCTTGCTAGGTAGAATGTTAGCATTCTACGTTTTCCCTCTACTAGGAGTCTCTGTCTTCAATGAAGTCAAACTAAGTTGGTATGATATCTTAATTGAATTACTGGTTTTCCCTCTTCATTTACTCATAGTAAAATCTCTTAGGTTAGATTTTGACGAAATAAAAGAAGGTTTCAAGCGTTACTATTTCAAGTATTTATTATTACTGATCAACATCTCTATGTTTGTATATATGCTCTTAGTTTCTATACTTGTTATTTATAGAGACAAATTAGCTGATGCAGATAACTGGAGAGGACATATTAATAACTTTTATATTGTTCTGTTTTTTGTAATGCTACTCTATCTCAATGCAATTTCAAAAGAAAAACTAGAGAAGGAAATTATTGATCAAAAAGATACTCAACTAAATGAACTATCTATCTATAGCCATCATGTTGAATCACTTTATGAGGAAATTAGGAGTTTCCGTCATGACTACATTAATATTTTGACCAGTCTAAAATTAGGAATTGATAATCAAGATATTGAAGCTATTAAAACTGTTTACAATGGCGTACTTAGAGATAGTGCAAACCAATTCTATGATAGTAAGTTTGATATTGCTAAACTTAGTAATATTAAGAATGATGCTATCAAAAGTATTCTTTCCGCTAAATTACTTGAGGCGCAAAATAGGGGAATTTCAATTTCTGTTGAGATTGAAGAACCTGTTAGTAATTTTAGGATAGAATTACTAGATTTCATAACTGTTCTTTCTGTCCTTTGTGATAATGCCATTGAAGCCACCATTAAAGCCACAAGTCCTAGAATGACTGTTGTTTTCATAAATAATGATGATTCATTGGTACTTATCGTTGAAAATAGTATAAAATCAGAAAAAGTGGATGTTAGTCATATTTTTGCTAGGGGGTACTCTAGTAAAGGGGAAGGAAGAGGTCTTGGGTTACATAATGTAAACAGCGTATTAGAAAAATACCCTAAATCTACGATTACCACTCGTAGTGCAAATCATCTCTTTTCTCAAACTATCAGATTTTGTAAGTAAGTATAGATTTTGTAAGGTATCTTTATAGGTATTAAGTGAGGCTCAATAAGGAGTCCACTGAAAAAATAATCTCTATAGTTTAAAAAATATAAAAAGAGGAATCTATCTCACATTTGGGTAGATTCCTCCTTTTGTTTACTTATTTGGTTTTATTAGTGTTATAATCTTCTTCATATTAACTACGAATATAGTCGTTGTCTCTTATAAATCCTTATTAAAAAAATCTAATACCCTCCATATTTGTGTTTAAGTTCCACATTTGGGGCTTCTTTCTTGTAGCGATGTATACCGGAAATCTCATCTGAAATAGGTGTTTATTACTTTTGATGTGAATAGAAGAGGTTTTAGACTCAGCCCCTTCCTTATGGCACCCCAATCTGGTGTGTCATATGTCCATCTGGACACATAAAGAGACTGCATCATTGTTATAGAAAAATTCTACTTTCCAACGAAAGCCTCTTGAAATATCTGGATGTAGATTAATGACTAAAATTTAATTTTTGTTGAATTATTCACTATTAAATTACAGAAATTTTCTTCTTAATTTTCTTAATGGCGACCCCACCATTCCCACCAGTTCCCATTTGCAGTTGATTGATTTTGCATTACTTTCTCTATTCCTTTGATATATAATATTACTTCAATTTTGTTATAAAGTTATTTGATTAACTTTACGAATATAGTATAGCAATCAATAACTAATAATTACGATTTTTATCACATTTGGTATCACAAATGTCATAAACGGTATTATTTAATTCCATATGTTCCTATTACAGTGATGATTTCCTTTAATTTATAAATGTATAGCTGTTTAAGAAGCATTAGTTAGTTCAAGAATTATATAGAAATACTTTTACTTTTGATTGTGATAACCACTAATAGTAAAAATATTAGTTGAATGTGATGAAACTATATGATCAAAAATAATTGGACAACTGGATATTTATGATGTTATTGTTCTATTCTTTTGTTCCTAAATACATCGTCATAAAGAAACTATTTAAATCTCTAACGTTGTGCTGACCCAAAAAAGTTAGACAATTTATTTAGGCAAAGGATTTAGTTCTGTATTGCACAAGACTAAGTCCTTTTCTACCATTTGTCAAGTATATCAAGGTATTTGATGAAAAATAGTTTGAGTTCCATAGTCAAACTAAGGAAATTGTCTTTTTTTGAACTAAAGTTTGTTATGTGTTATGAGGTAATACATTATTCTAATGAGACAATATATAGAGGAAATCGTGTGTGGTTTGGTTGAAGTCACTTGCGATTGTCTTTTCCGTTTCTCATAGAAGTCTGCGATATGACAAGGATTGGTGTGGCTTGCTGAAGCTATGTTATGAACGCACTTAAAGAGAATCTTTCTGGCATAGGGATTCTCACGTTTGGTGATATGTTCCTTGGCTAGAAAGTTTCCAGATTCATAGTGTCTGAGCTCAATGCCGATAAAAACATTGATTTGATTGGCAGAGTGAAATCGACGAATATCACCAAGTAGTCGATTAAATCCGATGGCATCATTGGGTATGGTATAGCCATGTACTTTTTCTCCATTGACTAAGATGGCCACTTCTGAACTTGCTTTACTCACGTCAATCCCAAAAACTACTCGCATGATATTACCTCTTTGTCTTGAATGATTCCTTGTTTTAGTGATGTCATTTTCAATACTCTACGTTTTTCGTCCCACATACTTTGATAACATTCTTCCTAAAACTGGTGTCTTGTCAGTTTTAGTTACGACGTCTAACCCCAAAGGACTTGTCAACTTAACAAGACACCTCTACTTTAACATAAAGAAAAAGTAGTGAGTACTTTCTCCCGTCGGAGATTTCCTCACTACTAATCTTAGTATGTTTTAGTTTTACCTTAATGCGTTCGTTGTTGTAATAATCAATATAGTCTACAATAGCTTGTTCCAATTGGTTAAGTGACCTAAACGTCTTCTCATAACTATAAAACATCTCAGACTGAAGAATGCAAAGAAGGATTCCATCATATCATTGTCTGGACTATTTCCCTTACGTGACATAGATAGCTAGATTCCCTCATCCTCTAAAAAACTATGATAATACTAATATTGATATTGCCAGCTCTCGAAACTATGAAAAATAGTATGTTCGTAATGCTCCTCTGTGAAGGCTTTTTCTAAAATTGTTTTTACTTGTACTAAGACCGTTTATATAAAAAGATTATAGGTAATAATCACGCTACTAAAACTATCTAAACTAGCGACAAAGAGAGTTTTTTTATTGCTTGCTAGCATGGAAAATTCTGTCACGTTCGTAAAATATTTTTCCATTCGTTTGGATGCTTCATACTGGATCTGAATAGAAGTCTCTACTTTTTTCCAACCTCTACTTGGTATGAAGAATACTTCCGTTTACGACGAATACGAGCTCTCAAACCATAAATTTTCATCAAACGTTACACCTTCTTGTGATTATTGAGAGATAAAAAAGATTGGACACATTGTCCAATCTGATTCTTTATCTCATTAAGCAATTTCAACATAACGACGGTTACCACTTGCTGTCATGTATGAGAGCCATGTGTGACCATCGGCTGTGACAACCTTATCATAGTT
>JAUUNJ010000232.1 GCA_030844625.1 Roseburia sp.
TTTTCGATGAGGATGACAAAGGAATCGGAATTATTGAAAGCGGAAAGGCTTGTGTGGTACATTGCCTGCCAAATGGTTCCCAGACCATTTTAGAATATCTTACTGAGGGAGATATCTTTGGGCAGTTATTCTATTTTCACAGTTTAAAAGAAAATATTTCTGTGGAGGCATCATCAAGCTGCACTGTACGTTTTATAGATTATGATCACATAATAAAAAGATGTTCAAAAGCATGTCCTCACCACAGCCAGCTTGTGAATAACGTGCTTTGCATGATTTCAGACAAAACCCAGAGTGTCTGCGAGCATCTGGAAATCTTAAGTCAACGTTCCATACGAGACCGCCTTATCTGTTACTTTGAAATTACATCAGCAAAAAATAACAGTAAAACCTTTGAAATCCCTTTTACAATGAGCGCTCTGGCAGATTATCTGTCAATAGACCGCAGTGCCATGAGTCGGGAGTTGGGAAAAATGAAAGACGAAGGGATTCTTAAGGTCAGTCGGAGACAAATAACATTAATATAAAAAAGGGGAGCATACCACCATTTTATTGCGGTGGACTGCTCCCTGTTTTTTGTTAATACGTTATTTATTCTTCTGTTACATCTTTTACTTCATCCTTATCCGGGAATAATGCATTCAGTATAATTCCGGCTATAGAGGCAATGGCAAGTCCTGAAAGACTGATTGCCACACCACTTATCTTAAACGATACACCCCCATCAATTCCACTTAACACGTCAGCACCCATTCCTGAACTGAATTTAATTCCAAGAGCACATACAACGATAATTGCCGCAACAATTACATTTCTGCTCTTCTTAAAATCTACCTGTGCCTCAACCATATTCCGCACACCGATAGCTGCAATCATTCCATAAAGCATGAACGAAATTCCGCCAACAATTCCTGCCGGCATTGCCTGTATAATTGTGGCAAACTTTGGTGAGAAAGAGAAGATTACCGCAAGATATGCTGCAATTCTTACCACTCTTGGATCATATACTCTTGAGAGTGCAAGAACACCTGTATTTTCACCATATGTTGTATTTGCAGGTCCTCCAAAAACCGATGACAATGTTGTTGCCAGCCCATCACCTAATAAGGTTCTGTGAAGTCCGGGTTCATTAATATAATCCTTCCCGCAAGTCGCTCCAATGGCACATATATCACCAATATGTTCCATCATTGTAGCAATTGCAATTGGCATCATTGTTGTAATCGCAAAAATAATTGCCCCAGTATTTCCCCAGTCAATTGAGAAAATTGTCTCATTCCAATAAATAGGCAAGCCAATCCATGCAGCATCCGCAATAGCCTTTGTGTCCACTTTTCCTGCCCCGCCAAGCAAATCCAGTCCGTTTCCAAAAATAAGAGCAACAATATATGCTCCAACTACACCAATAAGAATAGGAATAATTTTAGCCATTCCCTTACCCCAAATATTAAAGAAAATTACAATAGCCAATGCTACAATAGCCAGTGGCCAGCATGTAGCGCAATTGTTCAACGCCGAAGGCGCCAGACAAAGACCGATTGCAATAATGATTGGTCCTGTAACTACAGGCGGGAAGAACTTCATTACCTTTTTAACACCTACAAGTTTAATTACCAGCGCAAGAATCAAATATAAAAGTCCTGCACAGGCAACACCGAGACAGGCATATGGAAGCATATGCGCAGAATCTTTCACTCCAAAATCTCCAAAAGATCCTGAAACTGTTGCATATCCACCAAGAAACGCAAATGAAGATCCAAGAAATGCAGGCACCTGCATTTTTGTAAATAGATGAAATAAAATTGTTCCCAAACCAGCCATAAGCAGTGTAGTCTGCACATCAAGGCCTGTGAGAAGCGGTACTAATACCGTAGCACCAAACATTGCAAACATATGCTGAAATCCTAAAAGCAGCATTTTCCCTTTTCCCAGCATTTTCGCATCATACACTGGTGCATTGCCAATGTTGTCGTTTTTATTTGACATTGTCAAATCCTCCTTATTATTAGAATATATATTTTTCGTTTTTCAACTAATTCAACAGAAACCCACCTTGCGTGTCACACACGTAAATCATTAGTATTCTACCAAAATATCACACGGATTTCGACCTGATATCTAAAAAAACGTAATTTTATACAAAAAATTGAGTTTGTTTTGTCTATTATACACAACATCTTGTGTTTTAACAAAACAAACTCAATTGGTTACACATTAATATTGTATTGCACACCATCATAATGCGCTTTGCGCAGGCGTGCAAGCAGGTAATCAATTGCTACGCAATTGGTTACACATTCCATTCTAGTCTGTGCAAATGTCCTTCCATCTGCATCCCTGCAAAATCATTCTGCCTCAGTGCTTCGTAAAGAACAATCGCGACGGAATTTGCCAGATTCAGTGAACGTATTTCCGGATTCATCGGTATGCGAATACAGTTATCCTGATTCTCAACAAGAAGTTCCTCCGGTATACCGGCACTTTCCTTGCCGAACATAACATAATCATCCGGTCCAAAGGAAACATCCGTATAACGTTTTGGCGCCTTTGTTGTAGCCATCCAGATTTTAACTCCCGGATTCTTATCCAAAAAGTCATTAAAACTATCATATATGGTTACATCCAAATCTTCCCAGTAGTCCATACCGGCTCTTCTAAGATTTTTCTCATTAATACGAAATCCCATAGGCTCAATCAGATGTAATCTGGTTCCTGTGGCACAACAGGTTCTTCCTATATTACCGGTATTCTGTGGAATCTCCGGTTCCAAAAGTACAATATTCATCTCTTCACTCTTCTTCCTTCACTCTTAATTTTTCATTAAAATTAAAAATTACCCCTTTATCTCCAATCGATTCACAAAATTTCTGACTCTGCCCAGAGCAATTTTTAAATCCTCCAGTGAATACGCATACGAAATTCTTAGAAATCCCTCTCCACAATCACCAAAAGCCGTTCCCGGAACAACTGCAACCTTCTCTTCTTCCAGCAATCGTGTGGCGAATTCATCAGATGACATTCCAAATTTCTTAATGCTAGGGAAAACATAAAACGCTCCGAAAGGCTCAAAGCAATCCATTCCCATATCCCTAAGTTCATGAATCAGATATCTTCTTCTCTGATTATAAGATTCACACATCTTCCTAACATCTTTATCACCGTTTCTTAATGCTTCTACCGCCGCATACTGACTTGTGGTAGGCGCACACATAATGGCAAACTGATGAATCTTTATCATCTGTTCCATAATAACCGCAGGTGCCGCTGCATAACCGAGTCTCCAGCCTGTCATAGCATATGCTTTGGAAAATCCGTTAATCAAAACAGTTCTTTCTTTCATTCCCGGAAGACATGCAATGGAAACATGCTCTCCTTTATATGTAAGCTCTGAATAAATTTCATCCGAAAGAACAAATATGTCATGTTCAATGCAAACCTGAGCAATATCCTCCAAATCCGATCTTTCAAGAATCGCTCCTGTAGGATTATTTGGAAAAGGCAAAATTAACATTTTTGTCTTTTCCGTTATTTTTTCTAATAGTTCCTCTTTTGTCAAACGGAACTGATTCTCTTCTTTTAATTCAATAATAACAGGCACTCCATGAACCAGTTCAGCACACGGTACATAGGAAACATAGCTGGGCTGTGGTATTAAAACTTCATCGCCCGGATCAAGCATGGCGCGCATGGCAATATCTATAGCCTCGCTGCCTCCTACGGTAATCATAACATCCGTATGGTAATCATAGTCTAAATCCAGTTTCCTCTTCAGATAGTTGCATACTTCAATTTTTAATTCTTTCAGACCTGCATTTGAGGTGTAAAAAGTACGTCCCCTCTCAAGACTGTAAATACCTTCTTCTCTAATGTGCCACGGCGTATCAAAATCAGGCTCTCCCACGCCCAATGAAATAGCATCCTTCATCTCACTTACAATGTCAAAAAACTTTCTGATACCCGATGGTTTCATTTCTTTTGCTATATTTGATAATGGGTCTCTCATTATGGTGTCACTAAAATCCTTTCTTCTTTTTCTGATAATATGGTTCCATAATCCTTATATTTCTTAAGTACAAAATGTGTCGCCGTATTCAATATGGAATCCAATGTGGAAAGTTTGCTTGTTACAAACTGGGCAATCTCTTTCATAGTCTTCTCTTCAATAATTACAGTGAAATCAAAACCACCCGACATAAGATATACCGCCTTAACTTCATCATATTTCATAATGCGCTCTGCAATGTCATCAAAGCCCCTTCCTCTCTGCGGGGTAACACGAACCTCAATCAGCGCTGTAACTCTCTCCTCACTGGTTTTATCCCAATCTATTAATGTATAATATCCGCAGATTACCTTTTCCTTCTCCATATCCGCAATGACATTGGCAACTTCCGCCTCCTCTGCTCCCAATAAAATCGCCGCTTCACTCAGATCGATCCTGCTATTGTTTTCAATTAAACGTAAAATTTCTTCTCTCATTGCCAATCTCCTTTTCAAAATAAATTTATATAACAACCACATATATGGTTTAAATTAACTTATAAAGTTCATCGCCCCTTGGAGGCTCCAAATATCTTGTTTCTTCACCATTTACGGCGACCCTGTCTTTGCTGTCTGTTACCATTCCAATAACGTTAGCATATATCCCCTGTTCATTCAATTTGTCAACAATTTTATCCCCATTTTCAGCAACAATTAGCAGTGCTCCCGTTCCATCTAACAAATATGGGTTAATATCAAATACTTCTGCCACTTCCACGGTCTCCTGCCATACCGGAATTTGGGGAATATGAACAGTTATTCCCAGATCCACAGAGGAAACAAGTTCCCATATAGCACTGAAAACGCCTCCATCCGTCACGCTATGCAGTG